>JADLDQ010000446.1 GCA_020846575.1 Burkholderiales bacterium | reverse complement strand
CCCTGCAACGAGTGCGACGCGTGTCTCTCGATCCAGGACGGCCGCGCGCTGGACGTGATCGAGATGGACGCCGCGACCAACCGCGGCATCAACGAGATCCGCGAACTGCGCGACAACGTCGGCCTCGCGCCCAGCGAACTGCGCTTCAAGATCTACATCGTCGACGAAGTCCACATGCTCACCAATGAAGCGTGGAACGCGTTCCTGAAGACGCTCGAGGAACCCCCCGCGCACGTGAAGTTCGTCTTCGCCACTACTGACCCCGATCGCATTCCCGAGACGATCCTTTCGCGCTGCCAGCGCTTCGACCTGCGCCGCATCGGCCTGCCGGAAATCGTGCAGCGCCTGAAGCAGATCTGCGACGCCGAAAAGGTGAAGGCAGCGCCTGCCGCGCTGGAACGCATCGCCGCGCTGTCCAAGGGCGGACTGCGGGACGCCGAGAGCATGCTCGACCTGGCCGTGAACCTGGGCGAAGGCAGCGTCGACGACGAGGTCGTGCGGCAGATCGCCGGCGCCGCGCCTGACGAACTGGTCTTCGGTCTGCTCCAAGCCTGCGCCGAAGGCCGCGTGGCCGACGCGCTGGGCGAAGCCGCCAAGGCGCTGGATGCCGGCGCCGACCCCGACGATCTGCTCGTCGAGATCGCCGAACGCCTGCGCGGCACGCTGCTGGCGCGCACCTGCGGCGCCGACAGCCCTCTGCTGGCCGGGCAGAGCCACCTTAAGGAATCGTACGCGAAACTCGCGGGGCTCTTGAGCGAGGACCAGCTCCTGATGCTGCTGCAACTCTTCGGCAACGCGCGCCGGCAGGTGAAGGATGCGGCGCAGGCGCGCTTGCCGCTGGAGATGGCCATCGTGCGCGCCGCACGCGCGAGGGAACTGGTGGACCTGGGTAAGCTCGTGGAGGCCCTGGAGACAGGCGCCGCCACGGGCCCGGCGGCTTCGGCGTCGAGACCGCCCGCCGTTCGGGAGGGCCCCCGCCCAAACGCCCCAGGCCGCCCGGCAGGCGCTAGCGACCGCCCGGCGGCCTCGCCCCAGGCCAGCGTCGGCAGCAGTGGTTCGGTCCCGGCCGTGACTTCCGCGCCGCGTGCCGGCCAGCCCGAACGCTGGGACGAAGTGCTCGCGGCGGTGCGGCCCGTGCCGGGGGGCTCGCTCATCGCCAGCGCCCTGTCGCACCTGGAGGTGCGGCTGGAGAGCGAGGCCGGGCAACTGCAACTGGGCTTCGGCGCCGCGCAGAGTTTTTACCGCGAGACGCTG
>JADLDQ010000445.1 GCA_020846575.1 Burkholderiales bacterium | reverse complement strand
CCTTGGCCCAGTGCGGCGCCTCGTAGCGGACGCCGTCGTGGACGACCGGCGCGACCTCCGCCGGCGCCGCGCGCTTGGCCCAGGCGGGCGACGCGGCCCCCAGCGCCACCGCGAGCACGGCGAGGGGGAGGTGAGCGTTCAGACGTCGGAGCGGATGAGACGGACCAGGCACGGCGCGCAGGGTAGCGCCGTCAGTCGGTGACGAGCGCACGGTTTTGCGCCGCGCGCCCGGCCGGCGCTTTGAGCGCGAAGTACACGCCGACCCCCAGCACCGCGAGGCTGATCACGGTCCACAGCCCCGCCCAGAGGATCGCCGGGACGCCCGTGTTCGCCGCGAGGATCGCCGCGTCGCTGCGCTCGCGCACCGCCGAGTTCCAGAGATCGCTCTTGAGGTCGTACGCCGAGTAGACGACCTGGAAGGACGCGATGAAGAGGTTGAGCGAGCCCACGATGGCCTCGGGCAGCCACTTCGCGCCCGCGGCGAACAACGCCGCCATGCCGACCGAGAAGCCCACGGTGAAGAGGTCCCGCCCGAAGAAGAGCCCCATGAACAGCAGCCACGCGCAGGCCAAGCCCAACATCGCGCGCGTCAGCCCGAGCCGGAACGTGGCGAACAGGAGGACCACCGCGATGACCGCCGCGCCCACGTAGCCGCCGCTCGACAGCAGGACCCGCGCGAAGAAGCTGTCGGGGATGAAGGACAGGCACTCGCCGGACTCGCCGGGCCGCACCGTGACCTGCTGCACGCTCCCGCCGACGAGCCACGACGCCGCCGCGTGCCCCGTCTCATGGCCGAGCACCGCGAGCAGCTTGAACGGCGTGAGCACCGCCCAGTCCCAGCCCCACACGCCCAGGGCGCACAGGCCCACCAGCAGGGCGAACCGCCCGACGTGGAGCTCGGTCTTGGCCATGGGCGTCGTCTAGCGCTGCAACGCGCGAGATACCCGGAGTGTTCCAGGTCGGGGCTGGTACGCGGCGTTGACGCACCGCTTCTCTGGCTCGCTTCGCTCACTCGGCCTTGGTCCGCGGACCTGCGCGCTCGGCCGATCGCCAGGAATGCCCAGGAGCGCCGGCCACGAGCCGACGCACCGGACCGAGCTGCCGCTCGACCGGCCGCGAGGGCTCAGCTCAGACGCCGCCGCCGCCCGCCGGGCCCGTGTACACGTCACGGTCGACGCGCTGCGCGCCGGTCTGCGCCAGCCGGGCGCCCAGCCCCTTGAGCGCGGTGTAGTCGCGGCCGAGCTCGAAGAAGTCCTTGTGGGTCAGCAGCTCGACGGTCGCGTCGTGCGACGCCACCGCGCGCAGCTTGGTGGGCAGGCCGCTCATGCCGGTCAGGCAGGCGAAGAACTGCCCCGGCCCGAGCTCCAGCCGCGTGTTCTGCCCGGTCGTCTTGTTGCGGTCCTCGAGCACCACGCAGCCGCTGGTGACGACGGCGAGCAGGTTGGTCACCTCGCCCGGGTGCAGCAGCACCTGCCCGCGATCCAGCGCGCGCGCCTGGAACCGGCCGATGAGGCGCCCCTTGGCGATGGTGTCGAGCTCGCCGAACCCGGCGGACGCGACGAAGCCTTCGATGAGCCGCTGCCGGTAGTACGCCCAGAGCCGATCGTTCAGCGTCGGGTCCGCCTCGAGCAGCGCCTGCAGGTTCTCCGCGGGCAACTCGAGCACGGTGCACTCGCCGATCGCCCGCGCGCTCGCGCCGCGCTGCGCCGCCGAGAAGAGCCCGAACAGCCCCACCGGCGTGCCCTTGTGCGCGTGGCGCATGGCCACGCCGCGGCCGCCGTTCTTCCGTCGAATCTCCAGCGCGCCGTCGACGATCACGAAGAACACCTTCGCCTCGTCACCCTCGGCGAAGAGCAGCTCACCCGCGGGCACATCCACCAGCTGCGCGCCCTGCGCCAGCGCGCGGAAGCCGGCCGGCGACAGCGACGCGAACAGGTTCACCTGCGACAGCACGTCCACCGCGGCCTCTTCGTCGCACGGCGCCGCCGTCAGCAGGCTGAGCGCGTCGCCCACGTCCTCTTCGGCGGACGTCAGCAGCTCCTGGGACAGCTCCACTTCGTCGCTGACCTCGTGCAGCTCGGTCGACGCGGCGTCGCGCTTGAGCTCGTTGAGCACGTCGATCGGGATCAGCGACGCGCTGTGCCGGCGCGGCGGCGCGGACGGGTTGGGCCGGTGCACAGGCGCCGACGG
>JADLDQ010000444.1 GCA_020846575.1 Burkholderiales bacterium | reverse complement strand
TCTTCTCGGAACGCATGACGGCTTCATAGCCGTCGATCTGCGTCTTCAGTTCTTCCAGCTGCGCTTTGAGCCGGGGATGTTCCTGGAACACTTCGCTCAGATCGATCACGGCCACAGACGTACCACTGGGGCGCTGGGGCGTGGTCTGGGCACGGGCGGGGGTGACAGCGAGGCAGGTAGCCAGGGCAATGGCCACAACCGTGGCCCGGGAAAGGATAATTCTCACGTTCAGCACTCCTTGCCGTATTCGGGTGGTCACTACGGGACCGGCGACGTAACTTCCATGAAACGTCATGGCGGGGTCGGCCACCGGAATGCACCGGTCAGCCTGACATGCGGGGCGTATTTTGCCGAGAACAGGCGGTCGGGTAAAGACCAGTTCAAAAAATCAACTTCCCGCCTTCCCGCCAGCGCTCCAATGCGGGTGCATGCCATCGACGCGACTTGCGGTTGCCGACAGGGACAGGCCGTCGCGAAGTGGTGGGGAAACAGGGAATGCGACAATGCCACAGCGCATCAATGCGCAACGGTGACGCGAAGAGGCTTCCGCTGGCGGATGTGAGGTACTGGCCCCGTTGGCTCTTTTCCTTGGTGATTGGACATTTCTTGTTCGATATTCGGCGGTTGTGACCGTCTGCGACGCACGTTGGGCCTCTCACGAAAAACCGACCCGCACCTGTGGATCACCACTTCTACACAACAGCGGTCACCAAGCCCTACGGACTCTCCTGCAACTTGATCTTCAGCGTGACTTCCGCTCCCGACCGCTGCACCATCACGGAGACTTCGTCACCCGCCTTGTACTTGCGCACGGCCTGCATGAGTGAACTGCGGTCGGCAATCTTGTCCTCACCAAATTGCACGATCATGTCACCTGCCTGTATCCCTCCTTGTTCGGCTGACGAACCTGGCTGAACATTCGCCACCACGAACCCCTCACTCCGGCGGTCCATGTCGAGCGTGACGCCCAGCGACAGGCCCCGGCCACGACCGAAACGGGGCGGGCCCGACGTCTGCTGGAACGTGGGCCGGGTCGCCGCATCGTCCAGCGAATCGAGAATGTCGGCGGCAAAATCGGTTACGCGCAACATCCCTTCAAC
>JADLDQ010000135.1 GCA_020846575.1 Burkholderiales bacterium | reverse complement strand
GGCTTCGGGAAACCGGCGGCGGGTCTGCCGGGAATCCGCTCACCGAGGGGCGGCCGGCGCCGGCTACTTCAGCATCAGGCGCGGCAGGTAGAGCGCGATCTCCGGCCAGGCGATCAGCAGGCCGATGCCGAGCACGAGCGGCACCATGAAGATGAGCGATCCCATGACGATATCCTTCATGTCGACGTCGCGGATCACCGTCTTCAGCACGAACAGGTTGAACCCCACCGGCGGGGAGATCGCGGCGATCTCGATGTTGATCGTGATGACCACCCCGAACCAGACCGGGTCGTAGCCGAGCGCGACCACCGCCGGGAAGAACACCGGCACGATGATCACCATCAGGCTCATCGGATCCATGAACATGCCCAGGATCACCAGCAGCAGGTTGATCAGCACCAGGATCACCCACGGCGCGAGCTCGAGCTCGACCAGGAACTTCGCCGTCGCCTGCGGAATGCCGAGCCGCGCCAGCACGAACGCGCTGAACAGGCCGGCGATGATGAGCAGGATGAACATCGCCGTGGTGCGGGCCGTGTTGTCGAATACGCGCAGGATCGTCTCGCGCCCGAGCGAGCGCAACGCGGCGGCGATGACGATGGCGCCCACCGCCCCGACCGCACCCGCCTCGGTCGGCGTCGCGATGCCGGTGTAGATCGACCCGAGCACGGCGAGCGCGAGCAGCATCACGGGCAGCACCGAACGCAGGGACGTCCAGCGCTCGCGCGCGGCGAGCGCTTCCCCTGCCTGCGGTGCAAGCGCCGGGTTGCGCCAGGCTTTCCAGACCGCGGTGCCGGAGAGCATCGCGGCCATCAGTATCCCGGGCACGATGCCGGCGATGAACAGCGCGCCGATCGAGGTCTCGGTGATCACCCCGTAGAGGATCATCGGGATCGAAGGCGGGATCAGGATGCCGAGCGTGCCGCCCGCGGCGGTGACCCCGAGCGCGAGCCGCCGGTCGTAGCCTTTGGCGATCATCTCCGGCACCGCCATCGCGCCGATGGTCGCGGCGGTCACGGGGCTGGAGCCGCATACGGCGGCGAAACATGCGCAGGCGATCACGGTCCCCACGGCGAGCGCCGCGGGCAGCCGCCGCAGCCAGATCTGCGCCGCGGTGAAGAGATCTCTGCCGATCGAGGTCGCGGCCAGCACCTCGCCCATGAGCACGAACAGCGGCACCACCACCAGTACGAAGTTCGCCGACTGCGCGAAAGCGATCGTGGCAAGCTGCGTGATCGCCGCCGCGGGGAGAAAAAGCAGCACGCCCAGGACGCCCAGCAGCCCCATCGCCACGGCGACCGGGGTGCCGGTGGCGAGCAGCGCGAGCATCGCCGCGAGGAAAGCCGAAAAACCGAGCAGCGCCTCCACGGGTCAGCCGCGCGCCGGGTCGCGCCACTCGCGCCCGAGCATCGCCAGGCCGGTCAGCAGGAACTGCAGCACGCCGACCGGGGCGATCCAGTAGACCTGCTTGAGCTTCAGGTTGATCACGATCGGGAACAACTCGCCGGTGGCGAATGCGTCGCTGGTGGTGCGCCACACCTGCCACAGGAGAATCGCCGCGAACACGACCACCAGCGCGCGCGCCGCGATGCGCATCGCGCGCCTCGGTCCGCCGCGGAGGTAGTGCTCGAGAAGGTCGACCGAGACGTGCGAGCCGCTTTCCAACGCCGGCGCAAGCGCGAGGAAGAATACGAAAAGCAGCAGGAAGCGCGACACGTCGAGCGCCCACAGGGTGGGCGCGTCGAACACGTTGCGCAGCACCAGGTCGCAGGCGATCGTGACCAGGATCACGAGCGCGATCGCGCCGGCGGCGCGAAGAAACCAGCGGTTGACCGTGCTCGTAAAGCGCGCGAGCGCTTCGAGCCAGTCTCCCATGGGCGGGGGGCGGCCGCTACCAGTAGCGCTTGAGCACCGCCTGCACCTGTTTGCCGGCCGCGCCGCTCTCGGCATCCATCTTCGCGAACGCCCGGAAGATGCCCTTCCTGAACGCGGCCATTTCGGCGTCGGAGAGCACGTAGATATCGGCCTTGTGCGTCTTCATCAGCGCCTGCGCTTCGCCCTGCATCTTGTCGAGGTAGGGTGCCGAGCGCTTCTCCGCCTCGGCGCCCAGGCGGCGTATGGCGGCGCGGTCCGCGCCCGAAATGCGGCCGTACACGGCGCTGTTGACGATGTAGGCGGAGAGGTTCACCGGCAGGCGCAGCACCGTGATCTTCGGTCCGACCTCGTACAGCTTGGCCGCCGAGGCGAGCACGCTGTTGCTGAGCGCGCAATCGATGGTGCCGTTCTGCAGGCCCAGGTACTGCTCGGCGGGATCGAGCGCGACCGGGCTCGCGCCCAGCGCGCCGATCTGCTGGCCCTGCCAGCGGCCTGCGGTGCGTACCTTGCGGCCTTTCCAGTCGGCGAGCGAGCGCAGGTGCCGGTCGCGGCACAGCACGATCAGCGCCGTCGACCCCTGCGACCAGAGGTACTCGACGCCGAACTTGCGGAACTGTTCTTCGAGGACGGGCCTCAGCGCCGCGGTGGCGGCGATGAAGTCGTCCGGCTTGTCGGGCAGCCCGCCGATCGCCTCCAGGTACGCCATCGAGGGAATCTGCCCCGACACGACGCCCATGGCGATGACGCCCGAGGGCACCGCGCCCTCGCGCACCGACTTGAAGGTCTCGTTCATGCCCACGAGCGAGCCGGCGAAGTGCGGGTTGAACTTCACCCGCCCCTGGGTGGCCTTGTCGACCTCCTCGATCCACCACTTGATCGTGGCGGTCCAGAAGTTGTTCTCCGGATGGAACACCGCGAGATCGATGCGCTGCTGCGCCCACGCGGGCAAGGCGAGCGTCGCAGCGAGGACCAGACCGGCAACTGCGCGGGAGAGCGTCATGTTGCACCTCCAGGTGAGTGTCGCTTCTCTCCCACTATATCAACATTCGCTCCATGGGGAACAGGGGAAGTCTTCCTGCCACCTGGCATGAGCCGGGACGGGGCGGCGCATTCCGAACGAGGCATGAGTCTGAACGATGGTAGCCGGGTCGTGGATCGACCGGAGCATGGTGATCGACGCGGACAAGGCAAAGCACCTGCGCGCCCAATGGCAAGCAGCGCAGGGTGCTGCGGGTGCTAACGGGCGCCGCGGCGGGCGTAGCCAGCGGGCTGCTCGGACAAGCACCGCATCACACCGGCCTGGGCTTGTTGCGGCCCTTGGCGGCACGAGGCGCTGGTTTCGGGCTTGCCTGCCTGTCCTTGCGCTTCGCCGCCGACTTCTTCGCTGGCTTCGATTCCATCGCCGGCACGGCGGCCGCCTTCTTCTTTGCCGGGCGTTTCGCTTGCGGCGCCGGCGCGGCTGCGCGACGCGCCCTGCGTGTCGCGGTCTCGCGCGCGAGCGCATCGGGCAGCGCCATCTCGATGCCGAAGACATCGGAAAGCAGCGCCTCGTCGAGCACCTTGGCCTTGGGCGGCGCCTTCTTCGCCTTGACGGGCAGTTCCGCCGCCTGTGTCACCAGGTCGCCGGCATCCACCTGACGCAGCGTGAACAGGAGTTCCGGCTGCGTGTCCAGGCGCGCGCCCACGCCGTAGAGCACGGCGGCGACGTGCTTGCACATCGTCGCCCAGTCCGGACAGGAGCAATCGAGCCGGATGTCCTTCGGCGCGGGGAACAGGCCCGTCTTCGGCTGACAGATGCGTTGCATCACGGCCTTCGAGAGTTTTCCCTGCAACAATTCCACCAGCGAGGCGATGGAGCCGGCGCATTCCTTCGCGAGCGATTTCCAGTGCGCGTTGGGCACGGCGGCGATGCCGATTTCGATCCGGTAGAGGCTGGAGCCCATCACCCGCGCCTTCACCTTGCCCGGCTCGATCTTGAGATCAATCACCGAGCCGTTGCGCACATAAGCGCGCCCGCGCGGCAGGCGGTTCTCGAAGTCGCTGTAGGCTTCCAGGTTGTCGCACCAGGCTTGGCCCCAGAACGTCCGGGCGATCGCCCGGCCCTCGATGACCACGGGATGCATGTCCTGTCCGGCTTTCTTCGCCTTGGCCGCCGCCTGTTGCGCCTGCGCGCGGCGTCTGGCGACCGGTACGTAAGGTTTCCAGTATCCCCACATGCGCTCATTCCTTCATGGCGTGAATGTCGAATTTCACCAGATCGAGCAGTTGCGCGTCGCTCATCTCGGTCAGGTTGATTTCCGCGCCCCCCTCGAGCAGGTCCTGCACCAGTTGCTGCTTGGAGCGGATCAGCTCGTCGATACGCTCCTCGATGGTGCCACGGCAGACGAACTTGTGCGCCAGCACGTTGCGGTGCTGGCCGATGCGCCAGGCGCGGTCGGTCGCCTGGTTCTCCACGGCGGGATTCCACCAGCGGTCGAAGTGGATCACATGGGCGGCGGCGGTCAGGTTCAACCCCGTCCCGCCCGCCTTGAGCGAGAGGACGAAGAAGGGAGTCCGTTCATCCTCCTGGAAGCGTTTGACGAGTTCACGGCGGCGCCCCACCGGCGTGCCGCCATGCAACACGAGCCCTTCTCGTCCGAAGACGTTCCCCAGAAAGGCCGCCAGCGGCGCGGTGGTCTCCCGGAACTGGGTGAAGACCAGGACCTTTTCCTGGCGGGCGGCGATGGTCTCCGCGATCTCGGCCAGGCGCGCAAACTTGCCGCTGTCTTCCGGCTTCCAGGCGCCGTCACCCAGCCACTGCGACGGATGGTTGCAAATCTGCTTGAAGCGCATCAGGAAGGCCAGCACCAGCCCCTTGCGCTCGATGCCCTGCGACGCCGCCAGGGCGGACTCCAGCTCCTTGACCGCGCGCTGGTAGAGCGCGGCCTGGGCGGGGTTGAGCGCGCACCAGGCGGTCACCTCCGTCTTGTCCGGCAGGTCCGCGATGATGCGTTTGTCGCTTTTCATGCGGCGCAGGATGTAGGGCTTGACCAGCTGGCGCAGCGGCCCGTAATGGGGCAGATCCTTCGTGAACTCGCCAAAGGTCTTCTGCGACCCCAGCAGACCCGGATGCGTGAAGTCGAACAGGGACCACAGATCGGAAGGACGGTTCTCCACCGGCGTGCCGGTGAGCGCGATGCGGGCGGTACAGGCGAGCTTCTTGACCGCCTTCGTCTGTTTCGCGGCGGGATTCTTGAGCGCCTGCGCCTCGTCGGCCACCACCAGGTGCCACCGTGCCTCCTGCAGATTGGGCAGGCGCATCAGCGTGCCATAGCTGGTGATGACCAGATCCGTGCCCGAGAGCCTGTTTTCGTTCAGCGCGCGCAGTTCCTCCTGCGGCATCGCCGAAGGGTGCGCGACCAGGCAGCGCAGGGACGGCGTGAAGCGCTCGGCCTCCGTTTGCCAGTTGGCGAGCAGCGAGGCCGGCGCCACCAGCAGGCTCGCGCGCGGGCGTTCGAGGGTGAGCAGCAGCGAGAGCACCTGGATCGTCTTGCCGAGCCCCATGTCGTCGGCGAGGCACGCGCCCAGCCCCAGCCGGGTGAGCAGATGCAGCCAGCGCACCCCTGCCTCCTGATAGGGGCGCAGGGTGGCGCGCAAGGCCGGGCCGGGGCTGACGGCGGCCAGTCCTTCCGGGCCTCGCAAGCCCTGCAGCACCCCGGCCAGCCACTCGCCCGCGACGACTTGCGCCCACGCGGGATCGGCGGGCGCGGCATCGTCGAGCGCAGCGCCCGACAACAGACGCATGGCCCGGCCGAAGGGCAGCCCGCCCGCCGCGGCCTCTTCGATGTCCCGGAAGCGGGCGACGAGCGCTGCCAAGCGCTCGCGGTCCACCTCGACCCACTGGCCGCGTATCCATTGCAGACCCTCCTTGCCCGCCAGGAGAGCGGCGATTTCGCCTGCGGACAGCGGCTTGCCGTCCAGCGTGACCTCCATGCGAAAGTCCAGCAGCGCATCCATGCCGAGCAGCGAAGGACTGTTCGCGCCGACGGTGGCGCGAACCTTGGGCCGGGCGGGGCGATCCTGGCCCCAGGTCTTGGGCATGCGCACGACGATGCCCGCCGCGTCCAGCTTCGGCGCGTCCTTCAGGAAACGGACCGCCTCCGGAACCTGCCAGCGCAGTGGGTGGTAGAGCTCGCCCTCGGCGACCATTCCGGCCAGCCAGTCGCAGGTTTCCGCCGCCTTGTGTACCGGCAGCAGCAGGGAGAGCAGCTGCGCCTTCTTGCGGCCGCCGGAGAACTCCGCCAGCGCCTGCGACAGCGGCAGGTGCTGCGCCGCGCCCGTGGCCGACAGGCGAGAGGTGTAGGTGGCGAGAAAGGCGAAGGGGTAGTCCGGATCCCTGCGGTTTTCCGCGAGGTTGAAGTGGACGCGCCCCACCCGGTTCCAAGCCGGATGTTTCGACTTGAGGAAATCCGCAAGCGTCCGGCCGGAAGCGGCCAGTTCTTCCTTCACGACGGACTCCAGACTCGACCAGAGCGCGAGGAAGACTTCCGCAGTCAGGTACTCCGCGCCGGTCATCGGCGGGGCGTCGAGGCTCAGGGTTTCGAGCGCCAGCGCATCGGGCGCGGCGACTGCGATCTCGCCATCTTCCGCCGTCGCGGTCAGCACCGTCACATAGCGCGCCGCGAAATCCCGCCAGAACGCCCACGGCTGCGGCAGGGCGGTCGCGACTTCCACCGCCCCCAGGTGCAGCAGACCGTGTCCGGCGCCCTTCGCGAAAGCCGTTTCAATCCTCTCGGACTGCGCCTCGGGCAGCGGCGCGGCGTCGGGCTCCTGCGCCCATTGCAGACGCCCGTGGGGCGTGAGATGCAGCGTCGCGCTCACGCTGAAGCGCTGCGGGCGAAAACCCGTTCCAGCATGGCCGCTACGAAAGTGGCGTTGGCTTCGCGGAGGGCGGCGTGGCTGGCTTCGCGTGCGGCGCCCTTGGCTTGCAGGGCGTCGAAGGCCTGCTGGGTTTGCAAGGATGGGACGGGCACCTCGATGGCCATCAGCTTTTCCAGGCCGAGTGTGCGCTTGCGGCCTGCGCCACCGGGGGATGCCTTACCGGCCTTTTCCATACCCACATCGGTCAGAACATAATGCCGCAGAAGGTCGGCGCTAGCCAGACGGCGATCTGCCACACCGGTGATGAAGCGGTGCGAACCGAAACGCCCGATATGCTCGGCCGGGCCACGGCGATGGCGCCCTCCCAGGCGAAGACATTGGAAGACAGCAGATCGCCCGCCTCGATGCGCAACAGCCACTTGCTGCCCGCCTCGACCCCAGCGAGCTGCGGCTTGTGGAATGTGCTCTTCCCGAAAGAACGGATACCCGACTCGGGGTAGCTGCCTTCCCGATCGATCTCGACCTCGCGACGCACCAGGGGCGCGACCTCGGCCATCGGGCGATAGGTTGCATCGGCGATGACCTCACGCACGCGCACCGCCCTCGCGCAGAGCTGCCTTGGCGGTCTCATCGTGCTCCTGCTGGCGGCGCTTGAGATCGTGCTGCTCGGCGTCGAGTGCTGAGTTCTTGTCGGCCCCACTCGATGCAGCCATTTTGCTGAGTTTGCAGGGTGCGCCGCTCGTCCGCGGTCCAGTCCTGCCCGGCGAGGTGGTCGTAGGAGCCCATCAGGAAGCCGCCAGTGCCGCAGGCGGGGTCGGGCACGGTCTGCCTCAAACGGGGCCGTCACCTCGACCAGGAAGCGCATGACGGGTCGCGGGGTGTAGAACTCCCCGGAATCATCCGGCCCATCGCACATCTCCCGCAGCATCGAATCGTAGAGGTGCGAAAGGGTTTGGATCTCTTCGCTGGCGCTGAAGTGGATACCGTTGAACTTGCTGATGCTGTCGCGCGGCGGGCGCTGGGCCTGGGCGCTACTGTCGATCAGCGCCGTTTGCGGAAAGCCGCCGCGCGCCAGGCGCTCACGGAAGTGGCCCGCTCAGGCGCTGGCAATACGGGTAAAGGGCAGCGCCAGCCCTCATCAGCCAAACAGGTCGCTCGTGTCCACGTTGAAGGAAGTCGACTCTCGCGAACCGCTCCGGTCGTAGATCTCCAGGCGCCGCGTCTGCGGAAACACGATCCAGGCTTCGACAGCCCCTGCCTTGACGTAAGCCATCGCCTTCTCGCGCAGCTTGGGCAGGGCGTTGCCGGTCGAGAAGATTTCGACGCAGATTTCCGGGGCGCTCTCAAGCGGCATTTCCTCGGGGTGCGCCGCGAGGTAGGCATCCGAGCACCAAGCCACGTCCGGCGCCCGCACACCGATGGCGGTGGCGATTCCCACCTCCACGACGGTGCGTCCGCCCAGCACCTTTTCGAGACATTGCGCGAGTCGCGCGGCGGCGAGCCCATGACTCTTGCTGACCGAACTCATCAGGATTTCTCCCCATTCGGTGAGCTCGATCTTCCCGGCAATGTCCTCCAAAATCGGATCGACGCACATGGCCTGCCAGCGCCGGGCAAGCTGCTCGGGAGCGAGCGGGGCCTCGATCGTCTCGGAGCTGGCAGACACTTGCGCGCTCATTTTCGATTGGTCGTCTTCGCCATTCTACCTGCTTCCCCTGGTCCGGCGCGTGGTTCGCAGCGCCGGCCCAGGGCGAATTTACCCAGGCCAGGAACTGCCGGTCGGTGAAGAGGTTAGACCAATAGCTGGACAACCTCCCGCGCCTGGAGTATAAGGAGGCCCCGTGAGGGGTTTGCGGGCGGTATTGGGTGCTC
>JADLDQ010000443.1 GCA_020846575.1 Burkholderiales bacterium | reverse complement strand
TGGACCAGGATGCCGCCGGGTATGCGGCGCACGTCGCGTTCGCTCGCGGACGTCTTGAAGTCCTCGAACGGCCCGGTCTCCAGCAGGCGCACGTTGCGGCCCCACTTGGGCTTGGTGGTGAGGATGTCCAGGGCTTCGCGGGCGAACAGCGGCGCGACGATGGCTTCGACGAAGCGGTCCGGCCCGGCGATCTCGGCGGCCACGCGCGCGTCGACCTTGCGGTTGAGGCCGATGACGCCGCCGAAGGCTGAGAGCGGGTCGCCGGCGTGGGCCTGCTTGAAGGCCTCGAGCAGGTCGCTGTCGTGGACGGCGCAGCCGCAGGGGTTGTTGTGCTTGATCACGCACGCGCAGGGCTCGGCGAAGTCCTTGACGATCTCCAGGGCCGAGGCGAGGTCGAGGATGTTGTTGAAGCTCAGTTCCTTGCCGCTGAGTTGCCGGGCTTCGCCGATGCTGGGCTCGGTGCAGCCGGGCACGGCATAGAAGGCGGCCTTCTGGTGCGGGTTCTCGCCGTAGCGCAGGGGCTGGCGCAGCACGCCGTGCATGGCGAAGGTGTTGGCGGGGCCTTCCTGGCCCTGGCCTTCCAGGTAGCCGCAGATGGCCGCGTCGTAGCGGCTGGTGGTGGCGAAGACCTTGGCGGCCAGGCGCAGGCGCGACTCGCGGCGCGTGTGCCCGCTGTTGCCGTTCATCTCGGCCAGGACGTCGGTGTAGTCCAGCGGGTCGCAGACGACGGTGACGGACTCCCAGTTCTTCGCCGCCGAACGCAGCATCGACGGCCCGCCGATGTCGATCTGTTCGATGGCATCTTCCAGGCCAATGCCGGGCTTGGCGATGGTCTGTTCGAACGGATAGAGGTTCACGGCGACGAGATCGATGTCCTGGATGCCGTGTTCGGCGACCTGCGTGCGGTGCGCTTCCAGCTCGCGGCGGTACAGCAGTCCGCCGTGGACCTTGGGGTGCAGGGTCTTCACGCGTCCGTCGAGCATCTCGGGAAAGCCGGTCAGTTCGCTGATGTCGATGACCTTCAGGCCGGCGTTGCGCAGGGCCTTGGCGGTGCCGCCGGTGGAGACCAGCTCCACGCCGTGGTTCGCCAGGCCCTCGGCGAAGGCCTCGATGCCGGTCTTGTCGAAGACGCT
>JADLDQ010000134.1 GCA_020846575.1 Burkholderiales bacterium | reverse complement strand
TGTATTGCCTCATTGGAATCGATGGTTCCCTGCGCTCGATCGGGCTCCTGGAGTCGGTCTCGGAACGACTGAAACGGGCCCCGACTCGGGGAATACGAAGGCGCTTACGCCTCTCGTCCCGAAGCGTACTCTCAGGATAAACCACAAACCGCGCCGTGCAAAAGCGACGGCGACCGGGCGTCCGGCGCCCTTGGACGACGCGGTTCGCCCCGGGACGCGCCCGCGCGCGCGCATGCCTCGCCCGGGCGCTTCCCCGCTTGCCCGCACAAGCGCCGGCGGCGCTGCCGTGCAACGAATCCCACATTGCCGATGTGGCAGGAGCAGTCCCGGCGCTTTTCGGGAACGAGGCGCAAGGCGGCTCGGAGAAACCCGCGTCCTGCGATCTCGACGGCAGCAGCGCAGGGGGAGCCGCCGTGCCGTTACTCGGGCTTGAGACCCACGATCTTCACCAGCCTGGCGAGTTTCTCGCGCTCGGCCCCGACCAGCGCGCCCAGGGCTTGCGGCGTGCCGCCCGCGGGCGGCTCGATCGCCATGCCGATGCCGGTGAGGAACTTGGCGCGCGCCTGCGCGTCCTCGAACAGCCCCTTGGCGAGCGTTGCATGCACGCGGCTCACCACTTCGCGCGGCACCGCGGCCGGCGCGAACAGGCCGAACCACGTGGCGATGTTGAACTCCATGCCCGCCTCCTGCCAGGTCGGCACCTCGGGCAGCATCGGCGAGCGCTCGCTCGGACCCACGACGGCCAGCGCCTTCGCCTTGCCGGACTTCACCGACTGCGCAGCCAGCCCGATGGCGAGATAGGCCATGTCGATCTCGCCGCCCAGCATCGCGGGAAAGGTGAGCGAGGCCGACTTGTAGGGCACGTTGAGGAACTGGATGCCCCTGGCGTTCTTGTAGTACGCCATGTACAGCTGGGTCGCGCTCGAAGCGCCGTAGGAACCCCAGCTGATCCTGCCGGGATTCGCCTTGAGGAATTCGAAAACCTCGCGCATGGAATTCTGCGGCAGGCTCGGCCGCGCGAGCACCGCCACCGTGAGGAAGCCGTAGTGCACGATGGGCGCAAAGTCCCGCGCCGGATCATAGGGAAGCTTCAGGCGCGTGAGCGGATTGAGCGCCACCGCCCAGTTGTCGGCGGTGCACAGGGTATGACCGTCGGGCGCCGCGCGCGCGCATGCCTCCATGCCGATGATGCTGTCGGCCCCGGGGCGGTTCTCCACCACGAAGGCCTGGCCGAGGGCCTGCTGCAGCACCTGCGCGCTGCCGCGCGCGATGATGTCCTGCGGGCCGCCGGCGGCGGTGCCGACCAGCACGCGCACCGCGCGGGTCGGGTAGCCCTGCGCCTGGACGCAGGCCGCCGCGCAGCCGAGCGCGAGTGCCGCGAGCGCGCGGCAGGATGTCGTTGCAATCACCATTTCTCCCCTTCGCTCTCACGCCGCCGGCGGCGCGTCCACGTAGCGCTCCAGGAAGTCCACCGTGATCGGCCACGCCCGGTGCGCGACGTCCGCGTTGTGGTTCTCGCCGTCGGGCGAGAAAAAGCCGTGCGCGGCGTCGTGGTAGAAGTGGTACTCGAGCGGCGCGCCGTTGCCCATCAGGCCCGCCATCACCCGCAGCTGCATCGCCGGCGGCGAGATCGCGTCCCTGCCGCCCCAGAAGACCAGCGTGGCGCACTTCAGTTCCTTCACCGTGTCGAACCCCAGGCGCGGCCGGTGCTCGCTCGGCTGCTCGTCGCGAATCGAGGGGTAGTTGCACACGATGGCGCGCAGCGCCGGGGTGTCGGCCGCGAACGGGATCGCCAGTCGCCCGCCCATGCAGTAGCCGATCGCGCCGGTTCGCGAGCGATCCACCCCGGGCTGCGAGAGCAGGAAACGCCACCCCTCGCCGATCACCCGCAGGAACGCCGCGTCCTCGTGGTCCTTCTGCATCTGCGCACCCAGCGCGTGCTGGTCGTGTCCCTTCGCCCCGAGCATGTGGAACATGTTGACCGCGAACGCCGCGTAGCCGCGCCGCGCGAGATCCTCGGCGTAGAGGTGGATCTCCGCGGTGATGCCGCTCGCGTGGTGGATGAACAGCACCCCCGGGCGGGGCCCGGCGCCCGGCGGCGCGGCGAGGAATCCGGAGATGCCGTCGCGTTCCATGGTGTAGGTTCGGGTGGTGATCCGCATGGTGCGCGCTTCGCTCCTTCCGGTCGTTGCGGCCGCGCCCGCCCTCAGCGCGCGCCCTCGAGCTTCGCGTAGGCTCCGGCGGCGTAGGCCACCCGCCCGCCCACCAGGGTGAGCAGCGATTCGATGGCGCCGATCTCGCCCACGGGTACGCTCATGTAGTCCTTCGACAGCACCGCGAGATCGGCGAACTTTCCGGGCGCGAGCGAGCCTCGCCGGCCCTCGTCGTGGGAAAACCAGGCGCTGCCCTGCGTGTACAGCCGCAGCGCCGTCTCGCGCGAGGGAATCTCCTCCGGGCCGCGCATCGCCACGCCGCCGATGGTCCTTCCGTCCAGCATCCATTGCAGCGACGCGAACGGGTTGTACGACATCACCCGGTGGGCGTCGGTGCCGCCGCCGATGGCCACACCGATGCGCTGCGCCGTCACCATCGGCGGGGTGCGCCGCGCCTGCGCCTCGCCGCGCGACTTGATGAACGCCTCTCCGGAAAAGTACATGGCGTCCTGCATGGTCCAGCCCACGCCCAGCGCCTTCATGCGCTCCAGCGTGGCGTTGCTGGCGTCGTTCAGGTGCGCGATCGACCAGCGCAGCGGCGCGATCGGGCGATCGCGGTTCACGCGCTCGAACACTTCGAGCAGGTGCGCGACGGACCTGTCGTTGCCCCAGTGAATGGTGAGCGTCATGCTGCGGCCCGCGGCCCAGCGCGCGACTTCCTCCAACTGCGCCTTCTGCGCCTCGCTCGGACTGTCGTTGTTGTACATGCCCCAGGTGACCGACTCCCCGATGCCGTTGAAGCGCAGCATGTCGTCGCCGAAGCCCATCGGCAGGAGCTGGGTGAGGTTCCTGAAGTCCTCCAGCTCGCGCCCGGCGCGCTGCGCGAACATGGAGTAGGCCACGCGCATCGTCAGCGCGCGGTCCTGCCAGACCTTGAACAGCGGCAGGTAGTCCGCCGGCGTGAGGTTGAACCCGCCCGGATCGACCACCCCGGTGAGCCCGAGGCGGTTGAGCTCGCGGAAGAACATCTTCGTGCCCGCCACCTTCTGCTCGAAGTCAGGCAGCGGCAGCCGGTCGAAGAGCGCGGTGATGGTGGGGTTGTCGCCGGCGATCCATCCGGTCGGATTCCCCGCGGCGTCGCGCTCGATCCGGCCGCGCGGCGCAACATCGGCGTCGCTCGCGATGTTGAGCGCCTTGAACCCGGCCGGGGTCAGCAGCGCGGCGCTGTAGAAGAACTGCACGTAGGCCGGGTTCTCACCGGCGGCGGCGAGCAGCTCGGCCTGCGTGGGGCGGCGCTTTTCCGAGAACTGCTCGGGCATCCAGCCGCCCGCCACGATCAGCCACTGCCCCGGGCGGGCCGACGCCGCCTCCCTCACGCGCCGCATCGCCTCGGGGATCGAGCGCGTGCCGATCCAGTTCACCTCGGTCGCGAAGAACAGCGCCGCCCGCACCGCGTGCATGTGCGAATCGATCAGTCCCGGGATCACCGTGCGGCCCTGGAGGTCGATGACCCGTGTCGCCTTCCCCGCCAGGCGGCGGATCTCGGCGCTGCGACCGAGCGCGGCCACCTTGCCGTCGCGCACCGCGAGCGCCTCGGCGACCGCGCCGCGCTCGTCGAGGGTCAGGATCTTTCCGTTGACGAGCACGGTGTCGGCGGCCTGGGACCAGGCGGGCGCCGCGAACGGCCCTTGCACCACGGCCGCGAGCAGCGCGGCCGCGGCGAACGCGAACTTCGACATGGCAGTCCTCCCGGGTTGCGCCCCGTCACCCGGCGTGACGCGGCGCTACAGTCTAGGCGAACCGGTCGAAACGGGTAAAGGCGCAGCCTCGAGAGCGCTTCAGCCTTCCTTGAACATCGCGCGCGCGTCGCGCTCGGCCTGCTCGGCCTCCGGCCCCTCGTACGGCCGGTCCACGAACATCGTCTGGAACGCGGCGACGAAGCCGCCGCCGTACGGCGCGCCGCAGTAGTGCGCCGACAGGGCGCGGTCCCAGACGAGGTACCCGTTGTCGTCCACGCAGTCGGCATCGACCGATGCCGCCACCAGCTTCCCGCACACCATCAGCCGCCCGCCCGCCCACTCCCGGGTCCACTCGAGCCTGCACTCGAAGTGGCGCGCGCACTCGAGGATCCGCGGCGGCTTCACCACCTTCGCCGGCAGCGCCGTGAAGCCGGCCTTCTCGATCTCGCTCACCCCCGGCGCGAACGGCAGGCCGCAGATGCGCACCTTCTCCAGGGTGCTGCGCTCCCAGCGCGGCAGGTTGACGGTGAATTCACCGGTGGCGAGCAGGTTGTTCGCGGTGTCCTTGCCCGCGCTGGTGGTGAACGCGATGTACACCGGCTCGTGGTTCACCCGCGTGCAGGTACCGTAGCTCGCCGCGTTGGCGCGGCCCTGCGCGTCCACGGTGGTGATCACCGCCAGGCAGGAGCTGGGGGCGAACAGGCGGTCCCAGAATTTCGGCGGCTGGTCCTGTTTGACGACTCGGTTCATGTCGATCCTCCGTTGCTGGACGGAGGCGAGAATACGCGGCCGCCGCCGGCGGCGCTTGATCTGCCGCAACGCGGGAGGTGTCCATGCGGTCGCGGCCCCGGGTCTCGCCGGCGCACCGGCGCAGCGGCAGGTTCACCGCGCGGCGCGGCCGGGAGCAGCGTGCAACCCAGGCGCAGCGCGACGCGATCGCGTGCGCCTCACGCACCGCCGGCGGCAGGTGAAAAAGGGTGCCGGGGCGCGCCGGGGCGGCGCGACGGCTAGCGGATCTGCGCGAGCACTTCCTGCGCCTGCCGGGTCTTGACGTAAGCGGGCAAGTCCTTGACCAGGCGCTCGGCCTCCACGCGCGCGCCCGACTTGTCGCCGCTGCGCGCCAGGGCCTGCACCAGGTGCAGGCGCACGTCACCGGACTTGGGCGCCTGCGCGGCGGCCTTGCGCAGCAGCTCCAGGCCGCGCGAGACATTGCCCTGCTCGACCAGCATCCAGCCGAGCGTGTCGCCCACCAGCGGATTGTCGGGCCGCAGCTTATAGGCCCGCTCCGCCGTGGCCAGCGCGCGCGGGTCCTTCACCTGCTGGTAGCTCCAGGCCAGGTTGTTGAGCACCAGGAAGTTGTTCGGCTGCTTCTGATCGATCTGCTCGTACTGCTCGATGGCGCTGCGATGGTTTGCGCTGCGCAGCGCGTGCTCGGCCGAGTACAGGCGCAGACCCAGGTTGTCCGGGAACTCCTTGAGCCCCGCCGCCAGCGCCGCGTCCGCCTTGGCCGCGTTGCCGGCAGCGCCGTAGGCCGTGTGTATCTTGGCGACCAGGTCCGGCGCGCGCTGTGTCTGGTAGGCCCCCTCGTAGGCCCTGGCGGCCTCGGCGAACTTGCGTTCGGACATCAGGATATCGCCTTCCAGCGCGGTGCCGAGCGAGGACTTCGGCGCATCCTTCTGCACCTGCCGGGCGATCTTGACCGCCTCCGAATGACGGCCCGCCCGCGCCTGGAGCTGCGCGAGCGCCACCCTCGCCTCCGTGTAGTCGGGCTTGAGCGCGAGCGCCTTCTTCATCGACTCCGTCGCCGCCGGCACCTCGCCGTTGAGCGCCTGCGCTCCGCCCAGGCGGTAGTAGACCAGCGGCGAGCGCGGCTGCAGGTCGGCCAGCTTGCGGTACGTGGTCACCGCCTGGTTTCTCTCGCCCACGGCCACCTGCACGCTGCCCAGCACGTCCAGGACATCGGCGTTGTCCGGGTTCGAGACCTGCGCGCGCTGCGCGACCTCGAGGGCCTTCTTGGCGTCCCCGGTCTGGAGATAGGCTCGTGCCAGCAGCACCTGCGGGCGCACCAGCGCGGGGTCGGCCTGGCGGGCGCGCTCCAGCCAGTCGAGCTGCTCCTTGGGGGTCGCGCCCAGGGCGCGCGCGAATCCGGCCAGCGCGACCAGCGTCGCCACGTGCTTCGGTTCCTTGGCCAGTATGTCCTCGAAGCGCTTGCGCGCCGCCTTCGGGTCCTTGTTCTGCAGGTCGAGCTGCGCGAGGTTCGCCGCCGCCGGCAGGTAGTTCGGCTGCAGCGACAGCGCGCGCTCGAGCTCCTTGCGCGCCTGCGCCAGATCCTTCCTCCCCACGAACACCGCCGCCTTGAGGTTATGGGTGAGCGGATTGTTCGGCTGCTTCTTCTCCAGCCCCTGCACCGCCTTCAGCGCCAGGTCGAAGTTGCGCCGCCGCAGGTGCGACATGGCGAGCAGGATGTCGGCCTGGTACTTCTCCGAGTCGAGCTGGGTGGCGGCTTCCAGGTCGGAGAACGCGCGCTCGGTCTCACCCGAGGCGAGGCGGCTCACGCCCAGGCCGGCACGCACCTGGGCGCTCTTGGGCTCGGCCTTGGCGGCGCGCTCGAAGAATCGCTGCGCCCCCGGGAAGTCGCTCGTCTGCAGGCTGACCTCGCCCGCCAGCGCGTAGAGCGACGCATCCTCGATGCCGCGATCGAGCACCGGCTTGAGCAGTTCCATGGCGCGCTCGGCCTGGCCCGATTTCGAATAGGAGGCGGCCAGCAGCTTGCGGGCGTAGAGGTTGCCCGGCGCCACCTCCAGCACCCGCGCCAGGTGCGACTGCGCCTGCACGTGCGATCCCAGGGCGTACTGCGCCGCCCCGGCGAGCAGCACGCTCGGCATGTGATCGGGGGCGGTGGTGAGCACCTGCAGCACCGCATCGCGCGCCGCGGTGAAATTGTGCTGGCGGAACTCCAGGAGCCCAGTCAGGTAGCGCACCATCAGGTTGCGCGGCGCGATCTTGCGCACCGCCTCGAGCTGGGCCCGCGCCTCGTCGAATTTCGAGTCGGCGATGTGCAGCGAGGCGATGTTCAGCCGCGCCGGCACGTTGTCGGGTTGGATCTCCAGGACCTTCGCGTACGAGGCGAGCGCGCCGGCGCTGTCGCCGGCGACGCGCCGCAGGTCACCCCGGGCGAGCCAGGCGTCGAGATTCTTCGGGTCACCCTTGATCGCGCGCTCGACGTAGTCCGCGGACGCATCGGATTTGCGCTCCAGCGCGGCGAGCCGCGCCATGCCCAGCAGCGCCTCGGCATGGTCCGGCTGCTTGGCCAGTGCCTGTTCGAGGAGCTTGCGGCCTTCCTCGTTGCGCCGCAATCCGATGGTCGCGATGCCGCGCAGCGCCAGGATGTGCGCCTGGAGCTCGTCGGTCAGGTTCGGGTCCAGCGTGATCTCGTCCAGCACCTTCTTGTAGTTGCCCGACATCAGGATCGCCTTGCCCAGCGGGGGAATGACCCGACCGCGCCCGTAGCCCATGTCCAGCGCGCGCCGCAGCTCGATTTCCGCAGCAGCGGAATCGCCGGTTTCCAGGAATGCCGTGCCCAGCAGGAAACGGGTCTCCGCGCTCTTGGGGTCGACCTGCACCGCGTTCTTCAGGTGGATGATGGCCGCGGTGTAGTTGCCCTTGTCGCGGTTTGACTTCGCATCCGCGAGCAGCTGCTCGAGGCTCGGAGTCCGGTTGCAGGCGGCTGCCGCCAGGGCGAGCGCCGCCAGGAGCGCGCAGCGCGCGGCGCGGGAAAGGAACGCGTTCGAGGTCATGCACTGGTCTCCTCATTGAACCCCGAGTCATGGACCGGGGCCGCATTACGGCCCGAGCCGCTCCGATTCCTCGGACCAGGGCGGCACCGGCACAGCAGTATCGGCAGTCTGGTGCGAGCGCCCAAGGCTGTTCATTCTATTGGGTTTCCGGGCGCACCCCGCAGGCGCGCAGCCAACCCCGGGGGCGCGCGGCAGCGGCGCGTGCACGTTCGGGTCTGGAGACGCGCCGGCGCACGATGACAGCATCACCGGTTTGGATCTGTCGGCAAACCTTACACGCGCGCGCGGGAAGTCCGCGGTATCCGGCGCGACACCAGGTCTAACCAATTGAGTTCACGTTCTTTCCATGGCAACGGCACGAGACTTGCTGTGTGCGTTTGAACGACCATCCATCACCTGCCGTCCGGATTTGAGGAGCAAAGCAATGACGCGAACGAGTTTCATCAGCGCGCTCGTGGCCGCGGGCGCCGCACTGTCGAGCGCCGCCACCGCCCAGGCCGCGATCATCGACCTGACCATCGACGGCGGCGACGCGGTCTTCCTCGCCGGACGAACCGACGTGGTGATTCCTCTGGCGTCGGCGCCATGGGGCGGACCCGGGACCTACCTGAGCCGGCACGGGAGCCCTACGCCCGAGGAGGTCCAGGAAACGCTTCCGCCTTTCATCAGCGTGAGCGGCGGCGACGTCATTCGCGCGGCGGACCCCGCCGTGGGCGGAATCAACTTCTTCAACGGTGATGGCCCTCCCTACTATGGGCCGGGCGGCAGCGGCGGCGCCGGCAGCAACCTCGCCCCGCTGGACGGCATCAGCGGCTACAAGGGACCGGAAGGGCCTCTGGCCGGCGTGTTCCTCGACGCATCGATCCCGAGTTCGGGGCCGGCGCCCGCCACGCTCGACTTCACCGGGAGCGGACTGGGCACCGATTTCCTGTCCCTGTCGCCGCTGCTGCGCCAAGTGTTCTACATCGGTGACGGCGTCACCAGCGGCGGCGCCTTCCAGACGTTCATCGCGCCGGCGGGCGCGACGCGGCTGTTCCTCGGCATCCCCGACGGCTTCGGCTTCGACGGGCACCCCGGCGCCTACGACGATAACGACGGCGCCTACCGGGTGCGCATCGGCATCAACGAGATTCCGAGCATTCCGCTGCCGGGAACTCTCTTCCTGTTCGGCCTGGGTGCGGCGCTCATCGCCGCGCGCCGCCGCCGCTGAGGAGCGCGACCCGCCCGGCGCACGGGTGCGAAGAGGCCGCGGATTGCATCCGCGGCCTTTTTCTCTTCTGCCGGCGCGTCCTCTGCGGGCGCATCCTCTGGCGGCTCACCCTCTGCCGGCGCTGCGCCTGCCCGCAAAGCCAGCCGCTACAATCCGGCCACACGCCAATTGCCGCGCACGCGCGGCGTTGCGATTCGCGGAGAGCGCCCGGTGAAAAAGCTGCGCACCATCGCCATCGAGGAACACTTCATCACGCCGATGTATCGCGAGCACGTCGGCGCGAACGAGTTCCGCAATTTCTACCTCGCCAGCCGCAGCGAGCAGC
>JADLDQ010000133.1 GCA_020846575.1 Burkholderiales bacterium | reverse complement strand
GGAGAAGCGGCCGGGGGAGAAGCGGCAAAACGCGAGTTGGGGCCATGGGTGCTCCACGCGATGCGCGTGCTCGCGCGCCTGAAGAGGCTGCGCGGAACGATGCTCGATCCATTCCGCAACCGGCCCGAGCGCCGGCTCGAGCGGCGCCTGCGCGCGCAGTACGAGCGCGACATCGAGGCGCTGCTGCCGAGACTGTGCAAGGCGAACCATGCGCTCGCGGTGCAGATCGCCGCGCTGCCCGACACGGTGCGCGGCTATGGCCACGTCAAGGAACGCAATGCGGAGCGCGCCGGGCGCGAGCGCGAAGCTCTGCTGCGCAGGATCGAGGCCACCGCCCGGGAGCGGGAAGCGGCGTGAGCGGCGCGCCGCTCCCATTGATCCAGGTCAAGACGATGCGCGCGCCGGGCGAATACGCTTCGCGCATCGTCGCACGCGACGCCGCACGCCCGGCGCACTTCCTCATCTCCCTCACGGCAGGACATCGTGGAAACCTACAAGGCCGATGTGGCGATAGTGGGCGCCGGGGGCGCCGGGCTGAGAGCGGCGATCGCGATCGCCGAGGCGGACCCGGCGCTCACAGTGGCGCTGATATCCAAGGTCTACCCGATGCGCAGCCACACGGTGGCGGCCGAGGGCGGGGCCGCGGGCGTGGTGCAGGCGCACGACAGCCTGGAGCACCACTTCAACGACACGGTGCACGGCGGCGACGGGCTGTGCGACCAGGACGTGGTCGAGTATTTCGTCGCGCACTGCACCGAGGAGCTGACGCAGCTCGAGCACTGGGGCTGCCCCTGGAGCCGCAAGCCCGACGGACGCATCGACGTGCGCGCCTTCGGCGGGATGAAGATCGAGCGCACCTGGTTTGCGGCCGACACCAGCGGCTTTCACATGCTGCACACGCTGTTCCAGACCTCGATCAAGTACCCGTCGATCAGGCGCTTCGACGAGTACTTCGCGGCTGACCTGGTGGTCGAGGACGGGCGCTGCCAGGGCGTGGTGGTGATCGAGGTCGCGACCGGGCAGTTCACCCTGATTCAGGCGAAGGCGGTGATCCTCGCCACCGGCGGTGCGGGTCGCGTGTTCCGCGAGAGCACGCTCGGTGGCATCGTCACCGGCGACGGCATGGCGCTCGCCTACCGGCACGGGGCGCCGCTGCGCGACATGGAGTTCATGCAGTACCACCCCACCTGCATGCTGGGAACCGGGCTGCTCTTCACGGAGGCCTGCCGCGGGGAGGGCGGCTTCCTGCGCAACCGCGACGGCTACCGCTATCTCCAGGACTACGGCCTCGGGCCGGCGGAGGACAAGCCGCGCAACAAGTTCATGGAGCTGGGGCCTCGCGACCGCCTGTCGCAGGCTTTCTGGCACGAGGAGAAGAAGGGCCGCACCGTCACCACCGCGCACGGCGAGGCGGTGCACCTGGATCTTCGCCATCTGGGCGAGAACAAGCTGCGCGAGCGGCTGCCGCTGATCTGCGAGCTCGCCGAGGAGTACCTGAAGATAGACCCGGCCCGCGCGCCGATCCCGGTGCGTCCCGCGATCCACTACACCATGGGCGGAATCTACGCCGACCTGCGGGCGGCCACGCCCCTGCCGGGGCTGTACGCCGCCGGCGAATGCGCGAGCAACGGCATCCACGGCGCCAACCGCCTGGGCTCGAACTCGCTGGTGGACATCATCGTGTTCGGCAAGATGGCGGGCGTGGAGGCGGCGAAGTACGCGCGCGGCGTCTCGCAATCGCCTCACGGCGTGCTCGAGAAGCAGGCCCGTGGGGCACAGGAGCGCGCGCTCTCGCCGCTCAGGAGCGCGCGCGGCAAGGAGCGCCACTCGGTGCTGCGCCGCGAGATGGCGCAGTCGATGGAAGCCGGTTGCGGCATCTACCGCACCGCCGCCGACATGCAGGCCACCTGCGACAAGATCGCCGAGTTGCGCGAGCGCTACGGCAGGGTCGACGTGAACGACAAGTCCAGCGTCTGGAACAGCGACTGGCTGGGGGCGCTGGAACTCGGATACCTGCTGGAGGTGGCGCAGGCGGTGGTTCACTCCGCGATCAACCGCAAGGAGTCGCGCGGCGCTCACCAGCGCCTGGACGGCTACGAGCAGCGCGACGACGCGAACTTCCTCAGGCACACCATGGCCTACCACGGGGGCGGCGGGCCGCCGCGCATCGGCTACTCGGATGTCGTGATCACCCGGTCCAAGCCCGGCACGCGCGCCTACGGCGCGGCCGGGGAACAGGCGCAAGCGCAGGAAAGGAAGGCGGCCCATGGCTGAGGGCGACAGGAGTCCCGGGGCGAGCATCGAGGTCGAGGTCCTGCGCTACCGGCCGGAGCAGGACAGCGAGCCCTTCTACCAGTCCTTCACCGTGCCCTACGCCGAGGACCTCTCGGTGCTGCAGGCCCTGCAGCACATCAAGGACGACCTGGACAGCACGCTGTCGTTCCGCTGGTCGTGCCGCATGGCCATCTGCGGCAGCTGCGGGCTGATGATCAACGGGATACCGAAACTGGGCTGCCGGACCTTCCTGCGCGAGTACTACCCCGGCAGGGTGCGGGTCGGACCGCTCAACCACTTCCCGATCGAGCGTGACCTGGTGGTGGACATCGAGGACTTCGTCGGCAAGCTCGAGAAGATCCACCCCTACATCATTCCCAGGGAGCCGCGCACTCTCGATCAGGGCGAGTACCTGCAGACCCCCCGGCAGCTGCAGCGCTACCTGCAGTTCAGCAACTGCATCAACTGCACGCTGTGCTACGCCGCCTGCCCGCAGTACGGCCTGGACCCGGCGTTCCTCGGACCCGGGATCACGGCGCTCCTGCACCGCTACAACGCCGACTCGCGCGACGGCGGGCAGGCGAAGCGCGCCGCCATCATGCATGCCGAGGACGGGGTGTGGGGCTGTACCGCGGTCAGCTACTGCTCCGAGGTGTGCCCGAAGGCGGTGGACCCGGCCAATGCCATCAACCAGAACAAGATGGCGAGCGCGATGGACTATTTCCTGCGGTTCGTGAAACCGGGAGGTGCGCGCAAGTGAGCGCCGAGACCAGGACGATGGGCAAGCGCCGGCCCTACCGGCGCGCGATGGACGGCTGGTGGACGAGGAATCCGTTCTTCGTGCGCTACATGATCCGCGAGTGGACCGCGGTGCTGGTGGCCGCCTACGCGCTGGTGCTGCTGGTGGGCGCGGTGCGCCTGGCGCAGGGCGAGGCGGCCTACAGCGCCTGGTTCGAATCCATGAAGAGCCCGTTCGCGCTCGCCTTCCACTGGGTGACGCTGGCGGTGTTCCTCTACCACACCTGGAGCTGGTTCGAGATCATGCCCAGAACCATGCCGGCGATCTTCGTTGGCGGCAAACGCCTGGCGCGCGGGGTGATCACCGCGGCCGGCATCGCGGCCGCGCTGGCGTGCTGCGCGATCGTGCTCGCGCTGGCGCTGGGAGGCGGGCGATGAAACGCTCGAGCGCGCCCATCTTCTGGTCGATGTTCGGGGCGGGGGGGTTGCTCTCGGCCCTGGTCGGGCCGGCCCTGGTGTACCTCACCGGGATCGCGGCGCCCCTTTCCTGGGGCGTTCCGTTGGACCTGATGAGCTACCCGCGCATGCTCGCCTTCGCGCAGCACTGGGCGGGGAAAGCCGTGGTGTTCCTCGTGGTGGCGCTGTTCCTGTGGCATGCGGCGCACCGCATCTACCACACCCTTCACGATCTCGGACTGCACTCCAAGGCGCTCGGACAGTGGATCGTGTACGGGCCCTCTGCGCTCTTGACCGCCTGGCTCGCCTGGGCGCTGCTGTCGATCGGGTTCTAGGCGAACCGGATCTGCGCCCTGCTGCGGCCGCGTACCGGGAGTCGAGGCGGGGCTGCGGGATGCGCAGGACGATCCATCCCCGTGGCGACCGACCCGGCAGGTCAGTAAGACGTGCGGGACCGGGTCCGGCGTACTTTGCGACCGCGCTCCCCCGCGCGGGGACTGCCTAGCGCCTCACGCAGCCGCCCGAATGCCGGCGGGCGAGCGCCCGCACAGGTAGTCCATGGCCGCGTCCACCCCGCCCTTGTGGTGCGGAACGCCGGCGTCGGCCAGCCCCATCTCCACCCCGCACAGCGTGCCCATGAGCATCAGGTCATTGAAATTGCCCAGGTGCCCGATGCGGAACACCCTGCCGGCGAGCTTTCCGAGACCGATGCCGAGCGACAGGTCGTAGCGTTCGAGGATCACCTCGCGCAGGTGGTCGGCGTCGTGCCCCGGCGGCACCATCACCGCCGTCAGCGTGGCGCTCGCCTCTTCGGGCAGCGCGCACAGCACCTCAAGACTCCAGGCGTGCACCGCGCGGCGCGTCGCCTCGGCGTGGCGTGCGTGGCGGGCGAAGACGTTCGCAAGGCCCTCCTCCTGGAGCATCGCCAGCGCCTCGCGCAGACCGTAGAGCAGGTTGGTCGCCGGCGTGTAGGGAAAGAATCCCGAGCGGTTCGCCGCGACCATCTCCTCCCAGTTCCAGTAGGCGCGCGGCAGTTTCGCCGCCTCGGCGGCCCTGCGCGCCTTCTCGCCGGCGCAATTGAAGGACAGTCCCGGCGGCAGCATCAGCCCTTTCTGGGAGCAGGCCACGCTCACGTCCACGCCCCACTCGTCGTGCCGGTAGTCGATCGAGGCGAGCGAGGAAACCGTGTCCACCATGAACAGCGCCGGGTGGCCCGCCGCGTCGATCGCGGCGCGAATCGCGGGAATGCGGCTGGTCACGCCGGTGGATGTCTCGTTGTGCACCACACAGACCGCCTTGATGCGGCGGGCGAGGTCCTGGCGCAGCCTGGCTTCGACCGCCGCAGGGTCCGCGCCGCGCCGCCAGTCGGTCGGGAGCAGCTCGACCGCCAGCCCGAGTCTGTAGGCCATGCGGCTCCACAGCGCGGCGAAGTGACCCGTCTCGACCATCAGGACCGCATCGCCGGGAGACAGCGTGTTCACCAGCGCGGCCTCCCAGGCGCCGGTGCCCGAGGCGGGGAAGATGATGACCGGCTGGTTGGTACGGAACACGGCCTTCAGCCCCTCGAGGACTTCCCGCCCCAGGCGCGCCATCTCGGGGCCGCGGTGGTCCACGGTGGCGCGGTCGATGGCGCGCAGGATGCGCTCGGGCACGTTGGTGGGGCCGGGGATCTGGAGGAAATGGCGTCCGCTGCGGTGGGTCATGGCGCTGCTCGGATGGGGTCAAGTGAGTCCGGTGCAGAATACTCTCAATTGGCCGGGCGCGATGGCGCCTGCCGGATCGGGCCGCAGAGGACGCGCTGCGGCGCCAGCGGCTGGGAGCATCGTGGGCTCGCCACGAGACGATCAGGCGCGAATCGGCAGCGGCGGGTCGGAGAACGCCGCCCGGGACGAGCCGGCGCCGATCGGCCCGGATCGGAACACGAATCGTGGCGCGGCGCGCGTGTGTCCCTGTCACGCCTGTCCAGGGCTGCGCGGACTCCTGCGCTGTGGTCGTCGGCGAGCACGGCGGGCATTCGGTCCGCAAGGCAGCCGGCGCCGGGTGCGGGTTACGGGTCTGCGGACTTGCTCACGCCGCACCCCAGACCCCGGCGATGTCGGTGGTCGTGGCGAGATCGAAGTACATGAGGCTCATGAGACGCAGCGCCAGCTCATGCGCTTCCCGGCTCAGGGAGCCGGTCCCGTCGCTCAGGACCACGACCTCGTAGCCCAGATCGCGTGCGCTGCGGGCGGTCGCTTCGACGCCGGCCTCGGTCGACACGCCGCCCAGGATGATCGCCCGTATGCCCCGGTTCCTGAGGATCAGGTCGAGGTCGGTCCCGTGAAAACCGTTCGGCCGGCGCTTGCGGAAGACCGTATCGCCAGGCTGCGGGGACAACTCGGGAACGATCGATTCGCGCTTCGGATCGATCCTTGACGGAAGGAGCTGGGCAGGATCCGGCAATCCGGCGCGCTTGGCGCGCACCTTCATCCAGACCCCCGTCTCCTCGGTGGCCAGATCGAGATCCGCCTGTATCGAGTAGAACACCGGCACCTTTCGGGCGCGCGCCTGCGCCGCGAAAGTCCGCAGTCTGGGCAGCAGCGCCTCGTGGTTGAACGCCCTGGGCGCTATTCCCGCCTGCATGTCCCAGAGCACGAGCGCCGTATGCCGGGGGTCGACGATCTCCGCCAGCGTGCTCGGGACCTTCTTTCCGGCCACATCGAACATGGATTCCCTCCTCCAGGATGACCCGTGTCTATCGACCGGTTGCGCCCGGCTCGCGCCAGAGCCGCTGTATTTCCGCCAGGGTGGTCACGTCGCCGAGCAGGAAGCGCACCAGGTTCAATGTCCCGTCGTGGGCCGCGGGTGTGTGCGAAGCGACGCAATCCGATGCCACGACGCAGTAGAAGCCGAGAGCCTGTGCATGCCGCAACGCGGCCTCGACGCAGACGTTCGTCTGCACGCCGGCGAACACCAGCGTGCGCCTGTTGCCACGGCGCAGCCGGGATTCGAGATCCGTTCCCG
The DNA here is from genome assembly GCA_020846575.1 of Burkholderiales bacterium. Classification (GTDB taxonomy): domain Bacteria; phylum Pseudomonadota; class Gammaproteobacteria; order Burkholderiales; family SG8-39; genus JADLDQ01. Next base: position 12,214 of record JADLDQ010000133.1, on the reverse strand, counting down.
CGAAGGCGTCATAGGTGTGCTTGTCGACGACGGCCTCGTCAGCGCCCGGGGAAACGCCGTACCACTGATATCCCCAGGTGCCGGGCACGCAGCACGCCTCCTCGATTCCTGCCTCGGCGAGCTTGCCGCGCATGGAATCGGGAAGTTTCTCGCGGCGGTAATCGGCCCTCAGCCACGTCACGGGAACGCCGGCCGCGCGCGCGGCACCGGCCAGGCGCTCGATCTGAGGCGCCACCAGGGCGCAGGGAGTCGGGTCCTTCTTCACGATGCGTTCCACGTAGCCGCCGCGGGCGCAGAAATCGTTCTGCATGTCGATCACGAGCACGGCGCAATGCCTCGGATCGATACGCTCGGCGAGACTCTTCATCACGCCGGGTGCTTGCCCGGCATCGACCGCGGGCGGCTGCAATCGAAGGACTCCCGGATTGAATCGGTCGGATGATCGATCATTGACAAAGAATAGTGAGGCCATGGATTATCTGTCAATCGCAGCGGGATCATCGCCCACCACCGCCTGATGCGCCACGAACGTCCCGAAATGAAAGTCGGAATCGGCGGCGATGCATGGGAGGGTCACCCCCCGGGGCGCGAGCGCCAGCGCTCCGGTCGCGCTCGATGCGCTCGCCGTCGTTCGCGCCGCGCAACGGCCCTGAAGCGCCCGAGGGAACGCGAAGCGGCTGCCGGCGGCATACGGAGGTTTCTATGGCGGAGATCGTGTTTGCAGCCGGTGTTCCTCATGCGCCGGCCTACGTGGGACTGTTCGACAAGGCGCCGCCCGAGGACCAGCAGGTCCTCACGCGCAGCTACCGGGCGGTCAGGGAGCAGCTTGAAGCTTCCCGGCCGGACACGGTCATCGTGTTCGCCAATGACCATCTGACCAACAGCCGCATCCGCGAGTATCCGGACTTTCTCATCGGCGGCGGCGCACGGCACGCCGGGCCGCACGAGTGGTTCAAGCCCTGGATCGGCTGCCGGGACTACGCCGTGCGCGGAAATCCGGAGGTGGCCAAGGCGCTGTTCCGCGGCATGACCCGGCGCGATGTGCGCATGAACCTGAGCGCCGAGCCGCTCAATTTCGACGACAACCTCTCGGTCCCGGTGACGATGACGGACATGGACCGCATGGGCGTCTGCCTGGTGCCGGTGCTCCAGAACTGCACCGTTCCGCCCTATCCCGACGGCCGTCGCTGCTACGAGATCGGTTTGAAACTGGCCGAGCTCCTCAGGGAGGATCTGCCCGAGGCCATGCGCGTCGCCCTCATCGGTTCGGGCGGGCTGAGCCATGAGCCGGGCGGGCCGGGATACTTCAAGATCGACGAGGAATTCGACCGGCACTTCGTAGACCTCTGCGTGCGCGGCAGGCACGCACCCTTGCTCGCCGAAATGACGCCGGCGCGCATGGAAAGCGCCGGACGCGGCGGCACACCCGAGCTGTATGCGTGGTTCACGGTGATGGCGGCCATCGGCGAATGCGCCGGGACGACCTACGGCTACTCCTGCTGGCCGTCGTTCCGCTGCGGGTTCGGAACGGTGATATGGGATCTCACGACGAGGGCGCACTGACATGGACGACGCGTGGAAGGGCTTCGACCCCACTCTGGCGAGCCACGACCTGGTGCAGGACCTCAAGTGGAACGCGGAGCTGAGAAGGCTGTTCGAGACCGACGAGGCGAAAGTTCTCGACCGCTACGAGCTCAAGCCGGCCGAGCGCAAGGCGATCGAAGAGCGGGATTTCAGGACCCTGTACGACCTGGGGATGCACCCGTATCTCGGGGGACAGCTGTCGCGTTTCATCTGGGGAAACGACGCGGCGAAGGGGGCCGTGGAGGCATCGAACCGGCTCGTGGCGTCGCTGCAAGGACACGATCGCGACATACCCGAGATGCCGTGAACGGGGTACGCGGCCGACGAGGCGCTCCGGCAGGCAGGATGAGATCATGGCAGGCGTTGTCCTCGCGTGTCAGGGCGGCGGGGGCGCTTGCCTGACCAGGACCCTGGTATCGGCCGTGGGCGAGGCGGCGCTCGTGCAGGTGCAGGGGCCGGTTCGACTGGGCGAGCTATCCGAACCGCGACCCGGTTTCGCGCCGCTTCGCGGCGTTGCGATCGATCTGTCCGGGTTCTTTGGCGCGCGGGCCGCTCGATCGCCCGCCGCTTGCTCCGTCGAACCTCGCGCCTGCGCCGCAGGTGAACGCTATACCTGCGCCAGCGCCTGGTCGAGATCCGCGACGATGTCGTCGATGTGCTCGATGCCGATCGACAGCCGCACCATCTCCTCGGTGACGCCTGCCTTGGCGAGTTCCTCCGGCGACAGTTGCCGGTGCGTGGTGGACGCGGGGTGGCACGCAAGCGACTTGCAGTCGCCGATGTTGACCAGGCGGACCACCAGCTTCAGCGCATCCTGGAACCGCGCACCCGCCTCGCGCCCTCCCCTGATCCCGAAAGTCAGTATGCCCGAGGCGCGCCCGCCCATGTAGCGCTGCGCGAGCGCGTGGTCCGCGTGCTCGGGCAGTCCCGCGTAGTTGACCCAGGATACCTTGGGATGTGAGCCGAGAAAGCGGGCCACCTTGAGCGTGTTCTCGCAGATACGGTCCATGCGCACCGGCAGCGTTTCGATCCCCTGCAAGACGAGGAAGGCGTTGAACGGGCTGATGGCCGCGCCCATGTTGCGCAGCGGCACCACGCGGGCGCGCCCGATGTAGGCCGCCGCACCCAGCGCCTCGGTGTAGACCACCCCGTGGTAGGACACGTCGGGTTCGTTCAGCCGTTTGTACTTGCGCCCGTGTTCCGCCCATGGAAAGCGGCCGGAGTCGACGATCACTCCGCCGATCGAATTTCCGTGACCGCCGAGATACTTGGTGAGCGAGTGCACCACGATGTCGGCGCCGTGCTCGAACGGCCGGCACAGGTAGGGCGAAGGCACCGTGTTGTCCACGATCAGCGGCGCGCCGTTGCGGTGCGCGATTTCGGCGAGCCGGGCGAAGTCGGTGATGTTGCCCAGGGGATTGCCGATCGACTCGCAGAAGACCGCCTTGGTCTTCGCGTCGATCAGCCGCGCGAACGCATCCGGATCGCGGTAGTCGGCGAAGCGCATCTCTATGCCGTACTGCGGGAGCGTGTGGGCGAACAGGTTATAGGTGCCGCCGTAGAGCGTGGATGCCGACACGACGTTGTCGCCGGCCTCGGCGATGGTCATGATCGAGTAGGTAACGGCGGCCTGGCCCGAGGCGAGCGCAAGGGCGGCGACGCCGCCCTCCATGGCGCTTACGCGTTTCTCCAGGACGTCCTGCGTCGGGTTCATGATGCGGGTGTAGATGTTGCCTTCCACCTTGAGGTCGAACAGGTCGGCGCCGTGCTGGGTATCGTCGAAGGCGTAGGAACTGGTCTGGTAGATGGGGACTGCGACCGCCCGCGTGGTCGGTTCGGGGCTGTATCCGCCGTGGACGGCAATGGTTTCCAGTTTCATGCTGACGTTTCCCTGTTGTTGGACGGTACGCGAGAGCATACCAATCGCCGGGCTCGAAGGGTTGACGGGTTTGGAGGACCGGGTGCAGGCCGCAATGATCGCCACCGCGGCGGCGTGCGCTCAAGGGGGCAAGCCGAGCGCCGGCTCGGGGACGAGCTTGGCGGCGCGAGCGCCGGTTCTGTATCATCTCTGTGCCGCCACCACCCGAGGTCATCGAGTGATCACCGTTCGCCGCGCCGGCGCATGCAGGCCCGCAAGTTCGAGCGCCCGCCCGGGGTTGCGGTCCGAATGCAGCGCATCCTGATCGCCCTGGGCGCGCTGCTGCTCCTTGCCGGCCTTCTTTGGCCGTGGCTGGCGAAGGTCCCTGTGGGCCGGTTGCCCGGCGACATCCGCATCGAAACCGAGGGGGGCGGTTTCTATTTCCCGATCACCACCTGCATCCTGATCTCCATCGTGCTCTCGCTCGTCGTCTGGTTTCTGAAACGCTAGGAACCGGCCGGCTTCCGCCAAAGCGGCGCGCACGCCGGAGTATCATCGCCATCCCACGACAGCCCACGCGCGCTCCGCGAAGGCGCGCCGCCGCATGGACCGCGCTGCGTCCGCCGTTTCCACCATCGCCTTGCACCCGCGCGCGGGCGAGGCGGCGCTCGCGCGGCGCCTCGCCCGCGAGATCGAGGGCGAGGTGCTGTTCGACGCCGCGAGCCGCGGCCGCTACTCGACCGATGCCTCGATCTATCAGATCGACCCGATCGGCGTGGTGGTGGCGAAGACCGAGGAGGACGTGCGCATCGCGCTCCGGATCGCGGCCGAGGAGGGCATCCCCGTGCTGCCGCGCGGCGCCGGAAGCTCGCAGTGCGGCCAGACCGTGGGAGCGGCGCTGGTCATCGACCACAGCAGGTTCCTCAACAAGCTCGTTTCCTTCGACCGCGAGGCGCGCACGGCGCTGGTGCAGCCGGGTGTGGTGCTGGACGCACTGAACGCCGCGCTCAGGCCGCACGGCCTGTGGTTTCCGGTGGACGTGTCCACCAGCGCGCAGGCGACGCTGGGCGGCATGGCCGGGAACAACGCCTGCGGCTCGCGCTCGATCCGCTACGGCAACATGGTGCACAACGTGCTCGGCATCGACGCCATTCTCGCCGACGGCGCCGAGCATCACTTCGGGATTCTCCGGCCGGACGGCGGGACGCCCGCCTGCCGCGAACTGGCCGGCAGGGTGCTCGCCATCGTCGAGCGCGAGGCCGAGGAGATCCGGGCGCGCTGGCCGACGGTGCTGCGCCGGGTGCAGGGCTACAACCTGGACATGCTGCTGCCCGGAGCCGATCGCAACCTCGCGCACCTCCTGGTCGGCTCGGAGGGCACGCTCGCCTGGTCGCGCCGCATCCACCTGAAGCTCTCGCCCCTGCCGCGCCAGCGCACGCTCGGCGTGTGCCACTTCGACAGCTTCTACCGCGCGATGCAGGCCCCGCAGCACATCGTGAAGCTCGGCCCCTCGGCGGTGGAGCTGATGGACCGCACCATGATGGACCTCGCCCGCGGCAACCCGGCCTTCGCGGGCGTCATCGCGCAGTTCATCCGCGGCGACCCTGCGGCCATCCTGCTCACCGAGTTCTCCGGGGACGAGCGCGGGGAGCAGCGCAGGAGCCTCGCGCGCCTCACCGAGCTGATGGCCGATCTCGGCCACCCGGCCAGCGTGATCGGGATCACCGACCCGGCGTTGCAGCGCGAGGTCTGGGAGGTGAGGAAGGCCGGCCTCAACATCATGATGTCGATGAAGGGCGACGGCAAGCCCGTGTCCTTCATCGAAGACTGCGCGGTGCCGCTGGAGCACTTGGCCGAGTACACCGAGCGGCTGACGCAGATCTTTCACCGGCACGGCACCGAGGGCACCTGGTACGCGCACGCCTCGGTGGGCACGCTGCACGTGCGGCCGATCCTGAACATGAAGGCGGACGGCGCGGCCAAGATGCGCGCCATCGCCGAAGAGGCCTGCGCGCTGGTGAAGAGCTACAAGGGCGCCGCCTACTCCGGCGAGCACGGCGACGGACTGGTGCGCTCGGAGTGGATCGAGCCCATCATCGGCCCGCGCCTCAGCGCCGCGCTCGGGGAGATCAAGGCGCTCTTCGATCCGCGCGGCCTGATGAACCCGGGCAAGATCGTGCGCCCGCCCAGGCAGGACGAGCGCTCGCTGTTGCGCTTCAAACCGGGTTATGGCACCCCGCCGGTGCGCGAGGCGCTCGACTGGAGCCAGTGGAACGCGCCGGGCGCTGCGGCGCAGGGCCTGGCCGCGGCGGTGGAGATGTGCAACAACAACGGCCACTGCCGCAAGATCGACGCGGGCCTCATGTGCCCGTCCTTCCGCGCCAGCGGCAGCGAACGCGATCTCACCCGCGGCCGCGCCAACACGCTGCGGCTCGCCTTGAGCGGGCAGTTGGAAGGCGGCGCGCAGGGCTGGGCCTCGGAGGCGGTCTACGAAGCGATGGACCTGTGCGTGTCCTGCAAGGGCTGCAAGCGCGAGTGCCCGACCGGCGTGGACATGGCGCGCATGAAGATCGAGTTCCTGCACCACTACCACCGGGAGCGGCCGCGCTCGCTCGGCGAACGCCTCACCGCGCACCTGCCGCGCTATGCCCCGTGGGCGGCGCGGCTGGCGGGCCTTCTCAACCTGGGCGAGGCCATCCCCGGCGCGGCGGCGCTCGGCGCGCGCGTGCTCGGCTTCGCCCCCGAGCGCAGACTGCCGAGGTGGCGGCGCCGCCCGTTCCTGTCGCTGCCGGAGGCGCCGCAGGCCGCCAGCGCTGCGGCGGGCGAGGTGCTGCTGTTCGTGGACACCTTCAACAACTATTTCGAGCCGCACAACGCCCGCGCGGCGCGCGCGGTGCTGGAGGCGGCCGGCTACCGGGTGCGCTGTGCGCGGCCCGCCGGGGGCGCACGCCCCCTGTGCTGCGGCAGGACCTACCTCGCCAGGGGCATGGTCGAGGAGGCGCGCGCCGAGGCGCGGCGCATGCTCGAGGCGCTCGGGCCGTCGCTGCGGCGCGGCCTGCCTGTGGTCGGCCTGGAGCCCGCCTGCCTGCTGACGCTGCGCGACGAGTGGCAGGCCCTGCTGCCGCGCGGTGAGGCCGAACCGGTCGCGCGCGCGGCGCTTCTGTTCGAGGAATTCCTGGAACGCGAGCTGGCGGCGGGACGCGCGCGCCTTTCGCTGCGGCCGATCGGGCGCAGGCAGGCGCTGCTCCACGGCCACTGCCACCAGAAGGCGTTCGGGGTCATGCCCGCGGTCGAGCGGCTGCTCGCACGGGTGCCGGCGCTCGATGTGCGCAGCATCGAGTCCTCCTGCTGCGGCATGGCGGGCAGCTTCGGCTACGAAGCGCGTCACTACGCGATGTCGCTGCGCATGGCCGAGCTTTCACTGCTTCCGGCGATACGCGCGGCCGGCCCGCAGGCACTGCTCGTCGCGGACGGGACCAGCTGCCGCCAGCAGATCGCCGAGGGCGCCGGGCGCGAGGCCTGGCATGTCGCGCGGGTGCTCGAGGCCGCGCTTGCGCCTGAGTCCTGACGAGCGGGCGCTGCGCCGGCTACTTCTTCTTGCCCTCGCCCCTGGCGCCGCCCGCAACCGTGCCCGGCGGCCACATGCCGGCCTCGCGGTAGTACCGGATCGCGCCCGGGTGGAATTCGATGCCGATCTGCGGCTTGGCCATCTGCTGCGGGTTGAACAGCGCGAAGGGCGGAAACACGCTCACCAGTTCCTGCTTGTTCTGGTGGAGCGCCTTGACGACGTTGTAGATCACGTCCTCGGATACCTTCACCGAGCTGTTCAGGTTCATGTCGAAGGCGACCAGATGGGTGGGACGGGTGACGCCGTCCGTGCCGGGCCCGGGCTGCACGTTGATGATGTAGGCCCCGGGCAGGAAGGACTGCGTGCGCTTCAGCGGTTCGGCGGCAGTGTCCACCTCCAGCACCCGCAGGCCACCGAGCGCCGCCGCCGCCTCCTTGACCTGCGGCGCACCCAACGCGAAGAACATCACGTCCACGTTGCCCCTCTTGAAATCCTCGGCCTGGCGGAACACGTTGGGGGCGGGAACGCCGACCACGTCCTTGTACGACAGGCCCGCGTTCGCCAGGTGCGCGGCGATGATGCGGCCGATGGTCTTCTGCGCGTTGAACTCGCTCGAAACGCGCTTGCCCTTCAAGTCGGCGAGGGTCTTCATGGGCGAATCGGCGCGCACGTGCATGGCCACGCGGTAAGGCGTCATCGCCGCCACGTGGCGTATCACCTTGCTCGGGCCGCGGTCCCGGTACTCACCGGTGCCGGTGGCGAAGAAGGTCGAGTCGAACGAGTTCGAGACGGTGAACTCGGCGCTGCCGGCTTCCAGCTCCTCGTACCCGGAGCTCGCCTGCGCCTGCACCGTCATGCGTACCCTGGTCTTGTCGGAAACGACCTTGGCCATCGCCGTCGCGGCGGAATTCGAGAACGTTCCCGCGGGGGTGGTGATGAGGCTCACCACCTGCGCCTGTGCGGGAGCGGCCAGCAGCGCCGCCACGCACGACGCCGCAAGGGCTTGCATCGGTCTCATGGGGGCTCTCCTCGGGTCCGGTTCGCGGCGGGCGTGCCGGCGTCCGGTTCTTCTCCTCGGATCCCGTCAGCGCGCGGCTCGATCGTGCGCCGTGGTGCACGCCGCAGCAATTGCATGATAATCGAAATCATCCTGGCTCGAGAAGCGAGGCGCCCTTGCGCGTGCTGGTCAATGTCCTGGCGGTGGCGCTCACCCTGGCGGTGATCGCCGTGGCCTCCGACGCCGTGCGCACGGCGGGGCTTTCCCTCTACACCGAGCAGTACCTCGCGGGACTGCTCGCGATCGCGCTGCCGCTGTTGTTCCTGTACGTGCCCGCCGGTCGCGGCGACGAGGGCGGGGCGCGCGGGCGCAAGGGGCCGGTGCCCTGGTACGACGTGCTGCTGGCGATCGCGGGCTGCGCGGCCGCCGCCTACGTGGCGGTGCGGTTCCCGAAGCTCTCGGAACTGGTGGCCAGACGACCGCTGGACGGCGAGATCACCGCCGCGGTCCTCGCGCTGCTGATCCTCGAGGGGCTGCGCCGCACCACCGGCATGGCGCTGGTGTACACGACGCTGTTCTTCTTCGGCCTCGCGCTCATCGGGGGATCGCTGCCGGGCGAGTTCGCGGCGCGCTCCATCCCCATCGATCGTCTCACCTACTACGTGATCTGGGACTCGACGGCGAGCCTGGGCGTGGCGCTGAAGATCGTCACCACCGTGGTGGTGATCTACACCATCTTCGGTCACGTGCTGTTCCAGTCGGGCGGATCGACCTTCTTCACCGACGTCTCGATGGCGCTGATGGGACGCTACCGGGGCGGACCCGCCAAGATCGCGATTCTCGGTTCGTCGCTGTTCGGCACCATCTCCGGCAACGTCGTCTCCAACGTCATGACCGTGGGCGTGGTGACTATCCCGCTGATGAAGCGCGTGGGCTACAGGCCGCACGTCGCCGCGGCGGTCGAGGCCTGCGCCTCGACCGGCGGCCAGATCATGCCGCCGGTGATGGGGATCGCGGCCTTCATCATGGCGGAGTTCCTCCAGGTTCCCTACTGGCAGGTGGCGCTCGCGGCGCTGATTCCGGCCGTGCTGTACTACGCGGCGCTGTTCATCCAGGTGGACCTGGAAGCCGCCCGCAGCCAGATCAAGGCCATGGACCCCGCCGCCCTGCCCAGGCTCGGCGCGGTGCTCAAGGCGGGGTGGTACTTCACCATCCCGTTCGTGGTGCTGATCTACGCGCTTTTCTCGCTCAACTACGAGCCGGAGAACGCCGGGCTGCTCGCCATCGCCACCGCGCTTGCGCTCGCCGTGGTGTTCCCGTTCCGGGGCAGGCGCATCGGCATCCGCGATCTGTACCGGATGTGCCGCGACTCGGCGATCTCGGCGCTCGACCTGTTCATGCTGGGGGCGGCCGCCGGCATCATGATCGGCACGCTCAACTACTCCGGGATCGGGTTCACGCTGTCGCTGGTGCTCATCTCCGTGGCGGCGGGGAGCCTGATCGCGCTCCTCGCGCTGTGCGCGTTCACCAACATCATCCTCGGCCTGGGGCTGCCGACGGTGGGCGTCTATATCGTGCTGGCGACGCTGGTGGCGCCCACCATGATCAAGATGGGCATCACCCCCATGGCGGCCCACATGTTCATCATGTACTACGGGTGCCTGTCGATGATCACCCCGCCGGTGGCGATCGCCTCCTACGTGGCGGCGAACGTCGCCGGCGCGGACCAGAACCGCACCGGCTGGACCTCCATGAGCTTCGGCTGGACCATCTACGTGGTGCCGTTCCTGTTCGTGTACTCCGACACGCTGCTCATGAAGGGCGACCCGCTGCCGATCGCGGTGGACTTCGTCACCGCGGTCGCGGGGGTGTGGTTCGTGTCGGCGGCGATCATGGGCTATGCGATCGACAGGCTCTCCCCGGGCGCGCGAGCCGTGTTCGGCATCACCGGCTTGTGCCTGATGATGCCGGTGAACGCCTTCGCCGGCGCGGACCTGCTGAACATCGCCGGGGTGAGTCTGGCGCTCGTGCTGTTCGTCCGGGAGCGCCTGAGGCGCCGCCGCCCGGCCGCCGCGTGAGGCGGGGTCCGCGCGCCGCGGACAGCTCGCCTGCGGCGCAGCGACATCGGCCGCGCGCCTTCAGTCCGGCCGCCGGGTGATCACGTAGGACTCGTCCCAGAACCACAGGCCGTTGTGCCGCTGCAGCACCTCGCGGGTGACATCCAGGTAGTGCCGGTCGCCGATCACGCCCTCCAGGCGCGCGTCCTCGATCTGGCCGACGTAGACGGCCGCGTTCCAGGCGGCGAACAGCGTGGAAGTGCCGATGGACTCCGAGACCTCCGAGGGCAGCGCGTGCATCTGGTAGCGGAACAGCGAGCGCGCGTCCGAGTAGGCATTGAAGTTGAGATGGCGCGCGTGGTGACCGAGTTCCGCCTTGGTTGCCTTGAGCAGCTGGTGGCGGTCGTGGATGAACGGGTTCTCGCCCGGCCAGACGCCCTGCAGGATCTCCAGGCCCGGGTCGTTGCCGTGCGAATGGATGCCCAGGAGCCGCCCGCTCGGACCGAGCGCGCGCGCCAGCGGCGCCACCACGCGCTTGCTCTTGAATTCCAGCGGCGCTCGCGTCCGGTAGGGCTGGGAGGCCATCACCAGGTCGAAGTCCGCGCGGGTGCCTCCGCGCCGCGGAATCACCTGGTCCAGGAGGAACTTGTGGTCGTCCCGATACAGCACCAGCACCGCGGGCCGGTCGTACACCAGCGTGCCGCTCGGGCTCAGGTTGGTGCGCCAGTTCTCGGCGAGAAAGCCCTGCAGGCCGGTGATCTGCTCCTCGAACTCGTGCGCGGTGGAACCCTTCAGGGGCACGTCGTGCCACACCAGGCTGGTGGCCGCGGTGAGCGACTGGGGTACCAGCCACGGCGCATCGGCGTAGTACAGGTTGGTCATGATCAGCACCGTGGCCGGATGCTCGTAGAAGCGGTCCGGCATTTTCTCCAGGGCGAGGCGCACGTCCTCCAGGCTGCTCTCCTTGCCCGCGATGTAGAACGGCATGGAGGGGAAGCGATGGTGCATCGCCCGCATCAGACGCGAGAGCACCGTGCCGTCGCCCACGCCCGCGTCGAATATGCGCACCGCCGGCGGCCGGGGGCGCAGGCTCGCCAGCTCGAGCGTCGCTCGCTCGGCCACGACCCACTTCTCCGAGCAGGTATTGACGAACAGGAGGTACTTCTGGCGGTTGTCGTAGAAGCGGAAGTTCTTTTCCGGAGAAGCCGAGGCCGGCGCGGCTTCGGCGCCGTCGGTGACCGGCGAAGACGGGCGCCGCGGTTTGAGCACGAACGGGCGACCCCCCGGCCCTTCGGGAGGCGGGTTGGAGGTCATGAAGCCGCGCAGGCGCTCCAGGGTATGAGTGGTGATGCGGCCGCCCTCGCGCAGGCGGTTGACGAACTTGCCGTCGTTCACCGACAGCTTGCCGAACGTGGACTCGGCGAGCCCGGCCCGCCGGCAGTACTCGGTGATGTCCTGCAGCAGGGTTTGCGCTTCCATGGCGCTCCTCCTTGGCGTTCCCGGTGTGCGCACATTCTGTCGCGCGACGCTCGCAAGTCAACCAACTTTCCTCCCACTCCAGTGTTGGGACGTCAGGTGGGATTTCAAGATCTGGAAACGACTGGCCGGCGATACAATGACTTGCGGCGTCGGGACGGAAGAAACTTCATTCGCGGACACAGCGCCGGTTTCCATGTCTGCGGTACGCCCATGGCTCGACCACGGCGCGACCACGGCGCGACGCGGCACCGGACGCACCTCGTGGACGCAGCGTCCACGCAGGCCTCATACTGCCCGGCGCGCAAGCTGCCGCGGCGGGCGCACCGTGGAGAAAGGGAACAAGTCAGCATGCGCACGGCTCAGGGCATGGCGCAGGGCAAGGCAAGGCTCGAAGACCGCCGCATGATCACCGGCAGCGGCCGTTACGCGGCGGATTGGAACCTGCCCGGCCAGGCGCATGCGCATTTCGTGCGCGCCGAGCGCGCGCATGCCGAGATTCTCTCCATCGATCTGGCGGCGGCGCGGGCGCTCCCGGGCGTGCTCCTGGTGCTGCGCGGCGAAGATCTCGCGGCGGCCGGCTTCGGCTCGCTCCCCGCCAACCTCGCCTTCTCCGGAGTGGGCGGCATGACGCTGCGCAGGCCGCCGCGCCCGGTGCTGGCGCTCGGGCGGGT
>JADLDQ010000132.1 GCA_020846575.1 Burkholderiales bacterium | reverse complement strand
GCCGCCCTTCAGCAGCGTGCGGTGCACGTCGGCGACCATCGCGCCGGCGTACCGGCTGGAGTAGTTGTTCGCCTGCGCCCAGTCGAGGTACTTCTGGTAGCCGGTGGGGAAGGTGAGACGGTTGCCCTCGTTCACCGAATAGCTCTTGTTGGCCTTCGGGATGCGCACGTTCTCGGCGACGCGGACGAACGCGCCGATGGCCGGGTCGAGCAGGAAGAGGTCCACGCCCTGGCCGAGCGTGAGCGCCATGATGGTCGAGGGGCCGTAGAGCACGTAACCCGCTGCCACCTGGTGGTCGCCGGCCTGGAGCAGCGAATCTTCCGGCCGGGCGCTGCGGCGATCCTGCCGCAGGATGCTGAAGATGGTGCCGACGCCGCCGCACACGTCGAGGTTCGACGAGCCGTCGAGCGGGTCGAACAGCACGCAGTACCTGCGCTCGCTCTGCGAGTCGCTGCGGATGATCACCGGCTCCTCGTTCTCTTCCGAGGCGACGATCGCGACGCCTTCGCGCTCGCCCAGGGTGCGCAGCAGGATCTCGTTGGAGATCACGTCGAGCTTCTGCTGCTGCTCGCCCTGGACGTTCTCCGCGCCGGCGGCGCCCAGCACGTCGTCGAGCTGCGCGCGGCGCACCTTGTTGGCGATGATCTTGGTCGAGGTGGAGAGCGCCGACAGGATCCACGCGAGCGTGCCGTTGTCGGTGAAGCGGGACTGCTGCTGCAGCACGTGCGACTCCAGGGTGACGATCTGGAGATGGGAGCGATCGGGAGACATGGGAAGTCCTTCGTAGGGCTTGCTGGGCGTGTTCGTGGCCGCGCGGCGGGTGCGGGCGCACGAGCGGTGACGGCCGGCGGCGGACGAACTATAGCCTAGGTGCGCGTCGGGGTCTTTCTTGCGGTGCAGCGTCGGCGGCTACGGGCGGCGGCGGGAAGGGCGCGGAGGACGAGTCGCGACGGACTCCGCCGGTCACGAGACGCGTGGCAGGGCGCTCGCGGGGGCGCGGCGCCGCCGTCGCGCGGCGGCGATGGCAGCCGCGCGCGCGCCCGCCGCGAGCAGGCGCGTCGTCGCCGGCTCCGGCACCCGAACGGGCCCGCGCGCGATCACGCCTTCCGACGCACTGCCGTCGCCGTTCGCGGGCAGCAGCCGCAGAGCGCTCACGCCGAGCTGCCCCGCATCGTCGATGCGGCCGACGAGCGCTGCGCTGGCCGTGCCGCCCTCGAAGACGTTGAGCGTCGCCGCCAGGCCGTCGATCGCGAGCACGTCGGTGTCGGCGAGCGCGGAGACCTGCCCGTTCACCGTCGCGACGAAGCGCAGCGCGATCGTCGCGGGCGCGACGCCGGGGCCCGCAGCGAGCGCGAGATCCGCTCCGAACACCAGCGTCTCGTTGCTGCTCGCGCCGTTCGCATAGGTGAAGACGCCGAGCACGAAGTCGGCCCCGGCCTCGACGGAGTACGCATTGCCCGTGAACGCGAGCTCGATGTGGGTCGCCACGCCCGGCGGGATCACGCCGGGGAACTGCACCGTGTCGAAGAACCCCCAGCGTACCGCAGGCGTTCCGAAGCCCGCGTGCACGGCCGTGAGCGAGTTGTCGAGCGCGACGGGCGAGCCGTCGGTGTTCACGACCTCGCCGGCGAGGCGCGGCGCGAGGAAAGTGCCCGCGACGGTGCCGGTATAGAGCGGGGCGGCGCCGGCCGAGGGCAGGCCCACGACCAGGACGCCGGCACAAGTGACCCCGAGCACGCCATGGAGCAGCCATCTCATCAGTGCCTGCCTTTCGCCGAGACGCACGTGGCGCTCGTTCGATGGCACAGCTTGCCACGAAAAGGCCTGCCCGCCCGGCCCGCCGGTGGTCATCACAACACGACCTCGCGCCCGGTCTGCGACGCCTGTGCGACCGCATCGACCAGGCGGTGCACCTCCAGCGCGGTGTCGAAGCTGGGCTGGCGGCGCTCGCCCGAGCGGATGGCCTGCGCGAACGCGTGGTACATCTGGCCGATGTTGAAGGCGTCCTCGCGCGGGTCGCCGGCGCGGAAGTGGAACAGCGCGTCGGGCGGGGTGATCGGCGCGAGCGTGTTGCCGCCGTGCGCGCCGAGGAGCTGCACGCCCGCGAGCTGCGGCCCCCACACGTCGCCGTGGGCGACGAGCGTGCCCTCGCGCCCGTAGATCTCCATGCGGTAGCCGCTGCCCGCCCACGGGATCGCGGCGATGTGCGCCGAGACCACCGCGCCGTTGACGAGCTGCCCGGAGGCGAGGACGTGGTCGGGGGAGGTGACGGGCACGGTGCGCCTGGTGTCGGTCTCGAACCACTCGCGGATCTGGGTGGCGACGATGCCGCTCAGGCGACGGAAGTCGCCGGCGACGAAGCGCAGCGCGTCGATGCTGTGGCCCCACGCGATGGTGTGCGTGTTGGCGCCGAGCGTGGCATCGCGCTGCCAGGTCCGGCTGGACGTGCGCGTGAGCACACCGGCGCGCATGAGGCTCACGTGGCATGCCGTCACCTCGCCGACGTAGCCGGAGTCGACCAGCGCCTTCATGTGCACGATCACCGGATTCACCCGCGCCTGCAGGCCGATGGTGTGGCAGACCCCCGCGGCATGCGCGAGCGCGGTCAGTTCCTGCGCTTCGGCCGTGGTGCGGCCGAGCGGCCACTCGGTGTAGACGTGCTTGCCGGCCTCGAGCGCGGCCCGGGTCGTCTCGTAGTGCAGCGGCGCCCGCACCACGACCGCCACCGCGTCGACCTCGGGCGAAGCGACCATCGCGCGGTAGTCGTGGAAGGCGAGCTTCGCGCCGTACATCCGGCGGGCTTCCTCGGCGGTCTCCGGCCGGGTCGTGCAGACGGCGGTCAGCTCGACGTCCTCGCTCTTCGCCAGCGCGGGCAGGTGCGTGCGCGAGCCCCAGTTCGACTGCACGTTGGCCCCGATGAGGCCCAGGCGGATGCGTTCGGTCATCTCTCCTCCGGCGATGATGTACCCCGGCCGCCGTCGGGCCCGGGGGCGACGGCACACGGCAGCGGCATGCCCGGCGCGTCGCGACGGAACGATACAACGGGCCGGGGCGATCGGGAAACGGGATGGGCATCCGCGTCGGTGGCCGTTCATCGGGACCGTCGATCACAGTGTCCGGCTTTATTCGTTGGATCGCGTCTCGCGGGCCGAATACAGTTCGCTGCGTCGCGATTTCGATCACGCACACACCAAACCAACGGGAGAGTCGATCATGCAGAGCCTCATCAACACCGAGATCAAGCCGTTCACCGCCACGGTCTTCCACGGCGGCCAGTTCGAGAAGGTCAGCGAAGCCGATCTCGAGGGCCGCTGGTCGATCGTCTTCTTCTATCCGGCCGACTTCACCTTCGTCTGCCCGACCGAGCTGGGCGACCTCGCGGACCACTACGAGGCGTTCAAGCGCCTGGGCGTCGAGATCTACGCGGTCTCCACCGACACGCACTTCACGCACAAGGCGTGGCACGACACGTCGGACACGATCCGCAAGATCCGCTTCCCGATGGTCGGCGACCCCACCGGCACCATCACCCGCAACTTCGGCGTGATGATCGAGGCGGACGGTCTCGCCGAGCGCGGCACCTTCGTCGTCGACCCGCAGGGCCGCATCCAGATCATCGAGATCAACGCCAGCGGGATCGGCCGCGACGCCAGCGAGCTGCTGCGCAAGGTGAAGGCCGCCCAGTACGTCGCGGCGCATCCGGGCGAGGTCTGCCCCGCCAAGTGGAAGGAAGGCGACGCGACGCTCGCGCCCTCGCTCGATCTGGTGGGCAAGATCTGACGCGCCGCGGGACGCCGCCGCGCCCGGCAGTCGATGCGGGCGCGGCGGCGGGCCCGGTCCTCGCATCCGCCGACAGCCAAGTACACGTTCCAGGGAAGCCGCCATGCTCGACAGTGCCATTCAAGCCCAGCTCGAGACCCATCTCGCCAAGCTCGTGAGCCCGATCGAACTCGTCGTCCACGCCGACGGCGGCGCGAAAGCGCAGGGGATGCGCGCGCTGCTGCGGGACATCGCCGCGCTGTCGGACAAGGTGAGCCTGCGCGAAGAGGGCGCCGACAAGCGCCGGCCCTCGTTCTCGATCGCGCGGGTCGGCGAGGCGCCGCGCATCCGCTTCGCGGGCATCCCGCTGGGGCACGAGTTCACCTCGCTCGTGCTCGCGCTCCTGCAGGCGAGCGGCCACCCGCCGCGCATCGAGCCGGACATGGCCGAGCGGGTGCGTGCGCTGCAGGGCGAGCTGCGCTTCGAGACCTATGTGTCGCTGTCGTGCCAGAACTGCCCGGACGTCGTGCAGGCGCTCAACGCCATGGCGGCGCTCAACCCGAACGTGACGCACGTGATGATCGACGGCGCGCTCTTTCAGGATGAGGTTGAGCGCAGGAACATCCTGTCCGTCCCCGCCACGTTCCTGAACGGCGAGCCGTTCGCGCAGGGGCGCATGAGCCTTGGCGAGATCCTCGCCAAGGTCGACGCCGGCGGTGCGCGCCGGGCGGCCGAGAAGCTCGCCGCGAAGGCGCCCTTCGACGTGCTGATCGTCGGCGGCGGCCCCGCGGGTGCCGCGGCGGCGGTGTACGCGGCTCG
>JADLDQ010000442.1 GCA_020846575.1 Burkholderiales bacterium | reverse complement strand
TCCGGCGGCACGGGCGACGAGCGACGCGTGAGCGAACCGACCTACACCTGGGTGGACACGCCGGAGGAGCTCGCGCGCCTGGTCGAGCGGCTCGCGGACGTCGACGAGGTCGCGCTCGACACCGAGTTCGTGTTCGAGCGCACCTACTGGCCGCGCCCGGGCGTGGTGCAGCTCGCGGCGGACGGCG
This sequence comes from Burkholderiales bacterium, assembly GCA_020846575.1. Taxonomy (GTDB): domain Bacteria; phylum Pseudomonadota; class Gammaproteobacteria; order Burkholderiales; family SG8-39; genus JADLDQ01. The sequence continues at coordinate 915 of JADLDQ010000442.1, read as the reverse complement.
AGATCGCGCTCGTCGACGCGGTGGGGCTCGACCTCGTCTCGCTCGCGGGGGTGGTCGGCTCGTCCACGGTGCGCAAGCTCATCCACGCCGGCAGCGGCGACGCCGTGGTGCTCGAGCGCACCACCGGGGTGCGGCCGGCGGGGGTCTTCGATACCCAGATCGCGGCCGCGTTCGCCGGGCTCGGCGCGGGCATCTCGTACGAGGCGCTGGTACGGACGCTGCTCGGCGTGTCGCTCGGCAAGCACCACACCCGCACCGACTGGACCCGCCGCCCGCTCTCCACCGAGCAGCTCCACTACGCGGCCGAGGACGTCCTCCACCTGGGCACCGTGGCGGCGGAGCTGCGCGCTCGCCTCGTGGCGCTCGGCCGGCTCGCGTGGGCCGAGGAGGACTCGGTGGCGTCGATGGCCGTGGAGCCCGGCGCCGACGACCCCGAGCAAGCCTGGACGCGGATCCGCGGCGCGGAGCGCTTGCCGCCCGTGGTGCGGGCGCGCGCGCAGGCGCTGGCCGCGTGGCGCGACCGCGAGGCGCGCGGGCGCGACCTGCCCAAGACCTTCCTGCTGCGCGACGAGTCGCTGCTCGAGCTCGCGTGGCGGCCGGTCCTCGATCCCGAGGCGCTCGGCGCGGTGCGTGGCTTCGAGGCGCGCCGCCACGGCCCGTTCGCGCCGGCGGTGGTCGCCGTGCTCGAGCTGGTGGCGGCGGCGCCGGCCGCGGACGGAGACGAGGTCCGGCCGCGGGCGCCGTCGGGCTCGCTCGATCGCGCCGTCGCGGGCGCGGTGGAGAAGGTCGCCGCCGAGCTCGCGCTGCCGCCCGAGCTCTTGCTGTCGCGGCGCGGCCGCACCCGGCTCCTCACCGGCCTCGCAGCGGGCGAATCGCCGGCGAGCCGGCTCGTCGGATGGCGGCGCGACCTGCTGG
>JADLDQ010000441.1 GCA_020846575.1 Burkholderiales bacterium | reverse complement strand
TGCTTTCAAAATTGAGGGTGCGATTTCCGAGCCTCAAAACATTGGCTCGCTTTGATTCGCCTTGAATTGCTAGAGCGCTATCAACCACGGCCCAGAGGACCAAAAGACAAAGCATCATCCGCTCGCATAGTGTGGTGGTGCGGAAAAATTTGGCGGTGCGAAAATTCATGGTCAGAACGGTCGTTGCCAGCCGACCCCGAATTGGATGCGGCCTTTGCTGCTGTTGAATTCGTCGTAGGTAATCGGGATGCCGTAATCAATCCGCAACGGGCCGAGTTGCGGAATGTTCAGGCGGATGCCAAAGCCCCAGTTGTCGCTGTAATTGCTGGCGTTGAAACTGTAAGCCCCCTCCCCCACGCTGCCGATGTCGTAAAACGCCGCCAGGCGCAATCCCGCCCCGCCCTCCGATTCAATCAAGGGCAAACTATATTCCGCCGATCCAAACCAATACGTACTGCCGCCCACCGGCTCGGCAAAATAGCCGCCCATTGGATTCAACTCGCGCGGGCTGATGCCGCGATACCGCGTGCCGCGCAGTGAATACAATCCACCCAGATAATAGCGTTCGTAGAACGGCACCGTATCCCCATCCAACCCTTCAACCACGCCACTCCGCGCCCCGATTTCCAAGACGTGCCCCTTGAACAGCCCGGGAAAATACCACGCGGACTGCAGTTCCACCTTGTAAAAATCGCGTTCGCCCCCGAGGTAGCTGGAGGTGAGTTCGGTGGTCAACTCCGTGCGTTGGCCGCCATTGGGCAGGCGCACGTCGTTGCGGGTGTCATAAGCAAGCGCCAGCCCGACCCGCGTCAAGAGCGAGTACCCATCCTCGTTCAACAAGGCTTGCGGCGTGTTGGCCGGGACCTGGTAGGGCAGATTAGGATTGTTCGGATTGGGGGTGTAAATGTTCCCATGCAACCCGTCATTGAGCAAAATCCCGGCGTTCTCAATGCCGTAATAAACCGTGCCGATGAGATCACCCGCCCCCAGTAAACTATCCAAAATCGTAGGCCGGGGCAGCGCCTTGCTGAGACTGACCCGCAGGCCGGTGCGCACTTCATCATACAGATTGCCAACGCTCTGATAATTCATCTGGCGATGATAGAGCTCGGTGGTCAGGGAAAGCTTCTGATCCAGAAACCATGGCTCGGTCAACGAGAGCACGTAATCCTGCCGCTCGGTCCCGAGTTGGATCTGCAACCGGAATTTCTGACCGCCGCCGGTGAAGTTGGGCGGATGAAACAAATCAAAATTGCCCTGGGTGATTTCGGTGTA
>JADLDQ010000440.1 GCA_020846575.1 Burkholderiales bacterium | reverse complement strand
GGGTATTTTAATCATACTATTATTCCTATTAAGCAAACATCGTCAATTTGTTCATAGTCTTTTTTCCATTCATAGAATTTGTCAGTAAGTAGTTTCTTTTGTTCAAAGGCAGTTTTGTCACTTATTAAATGAATATACTCTTTAAATTTTCTGAACGAGAATTTTTTATTGTTATCGCCGCCAAACTGATCGGCATAACCATCCGAAAATAAATAAAAAATATCACCCGGTTTATAAGGTATTTCGTGATTAGTGTATTTTTTTTCGGTTCCGTCTATATCACCACCGATGGTAAATTTATCCGGTTTAATTTCAGTAAGAATTCCATCCGAAATTTTTAATAGAGGCCTGTTTGCACCTGAAAACTGTAGTACGTTTTTGGTTTTGCTGAATGCGGCAAGCGAAATATCCATTCCATCTCGGTACGTTGACCCGGATTTACTAAGCGCTTCAGTCATTTTTTTATCCAGAATCTTTAATGCCATGGAAGTGGTAGTTATTTGCTCTTTTAGAAGAACTTCCTGCAGCATTTCATATCCCAGCATACTCATGAATCCGCCTGGAACCCCATGTCCAGTACAATCTGCTACCGAAATAATTTTATTATACGGGCTTTCTGCCATCCAATAAAAATCGCCGCTCACTATATCCTTAGGAAGATATATAATGAATGCGTCATTAAACATTGTTTTAAGATTGTTTTCAGGCGCAAGAATTGCTTGTTGAAGTCTTTTTGCGTATTCGATTGAATCCAGAATTTCTTTTTGTTTTTCACTCAATAAAACATGTTGCTGCTGCAACTGTTCTTTTTGGGAGCTAATTAATTCATTTGCTTTTTTCTTATTCCGGTAATTTGAATATATGTAAAGTGAAATGATAATCATTAAAACAAATCCCGACAGAAAAATATTCCGAATGAATATTTGCTGTTTTTTTTCCTGTCCGGAAATTATTTCACGCTTTTCCTGATCAGCTAACAGTTTATTCTCTCTTAACTTAAATTCAAATTCCATTTGCTTAGTAAGAACTTGTTTTCGTTTTTCTTCGTTATAAAGGCTATCATTCATTTTAATGTATAATTCGTTGAAGAATGTTGCCTTTTCATAATTCTTTTTTTCCTTATAATAAGTGGCAAGAAATTCAGAAACGGTTCTTAGATTTTCGGGCAACCTGTATTTTATTGCCAGATTGTATGATTCCGTTGCGTATTTTTCAATTTCCTGGGT
>JADLDQ010000131.1 GCA_020846575.1 Burkholderiales bacterium | reverse complement strand
GGCCGCACGGTCTGTGCCATCCGCGCCTTCGCTTTGCGTTCGCAGCGGTCGAAGACACCGGAGCGGCGCCGCGAGTCCTGCACGAACTTTTTTTGACACAAGTCACGAATGCGCTTGGCGCGCAGCTGCCGCCCTCGAGGCGTATTCCTATAATCGCGCGATGGTCACGCGTCAGGGGACCGCGCTGCACATGCTCCCGCAGCGCGGTCAGGACACGACAGTCTTCACGGTCTTCACAGTCTTCAACAGGCGGCAGTCACGACCGTTTCCAGGTTTGCGCTCTGCCCGCCGCGGCGATCGCTGCGGTCACGGGAGCAGCTCTCGGCCCGCTTCTCGCCGTGTGCCGATCGAGCGGTTTGGAGCGGACGCGATCTGCATGGTGCGCAGTGCCGGGCAGGCCGCTGCGATCCTGTCCGACCCGTATGAGATTCAAGTTCGCCCGGCAGGCGCCCCGCGCCTGCCGTGCGCCGCCATCGAAGTTCCCGTCCGACCCATGCAGTAGGGGGTAACAACATGTTCGCAATGCCGAAGAGCCTGGCCGCCAGCAAGATCAAGCCCTCGATCGTGGAAAAAGCGATCGCGCGCATATTCGGACGCGCCGAGCAGTGGGCGGCGGCGCGCTCGCTGCGCGCGCGGCGCAAGATCCAGTTCGAGAGCCTCGAACCGCGCCTGTTGATGTCGGCGGATTTCATGCCGTCCGCGCCGGCCGGAACGATGGTCCACCAGGCGAACCAGTCTGACGCGTTCGCGACGCCCGGCTCGGTGGTGTCGCAGGTCCTGCCGCTGGATGCGGGCCAGAAGGTTTCGGTGGCCTTCAGCACCGGCGATCCCGACGTGCAGGGGAACATCCGCCTCTATGGCCCGGGCGGCGGGGCGCCGCTCGGCGAGGCCTCGGCCGGCGCGCCCGGGGAGTCGGTGCTGCTGGATTCCGTGCTGGCCGGTGCGGCCGGCGATTACACCGTCGAATTGCGCAACCTGAACGGGGCGGGCGATGGTGGCGCCTTCCAGGCGCAGTACTTCCTCAACGCCACGGGCGAGGCGGAGTCCTTCAGCGGCATGCCCGCCAACGACGAGCGCGCGTCCGCGCAGGATCTCGCCCCGTCGGAGCTGCTGCTGCCCGGCGGAGGGCTGCGCTACGCGGCGGTCGGGACGGCACAGGCCGGCAGTGACGACTTTTTCAAACTCGACCTGCTCGCAGGGGAGAGCGCGAGCTTCGGACTCGGCGCCCGCGAAAGCGGCGCGGGCGGCGAGCTCCAGCTCCAACTGCTCGACGCGGCGGGGAACCTCATCACCCTGGGCGACCGGCAGGCGCCGAATTTCGACCAGTCGATCACCGGTTTCGTGGCGCCGGATACCGGCGCCTATTACCTGCGGGTGAACGGCGCTGGCGGCGAGGACTACACGCTGCTCGCGCTGCGCCAGGCCGCGATGGACCGCGAGCCCGACGACCAGCCGGGTGCCGCTCAGGCGCTCAGCCCCCTGGAATCGGCCCTGGGCAGTCTCGGCCGCAAGAGCAGCGCCGAGATCAGGGTCGCCGTGCTGGGCGGTGGAAACACGACCGGGCAATTGAACGACGACAGCTTCTTCGATTTCGCTGCCACGACGGTGTCGGCTTCCGATATCGATACCCTTGGCGAACTCGAGGGCTACGACGCGGTCGTGATCGGCGGCTCGACTTCCACCGCCGATTACAGCCAGGTGGCGGGCGCGCTGCGCCAGTGGGTCGAGGCGGGACACGGCGTGGTCGGGACGGGATGGCTGGCGCACTACGCGGGCCCGAACTGGGGCTCGTGGGTTCCCGACATCGATGCGGTGATACCCATCAACCTGAACGCCTCTTCCAGCTATTCCTACTACTATCCCACGGTCACGGTGACCGACAGCAGCCACCCGGTCACCCAGGGAGTGACGAGCTTCAGCGGCAACGCTTATTACGCCTATGTCGAATGGAGCTATGGCGGCGCGGATCCCGGCGCCGAGGTGCTGGGAAACACCTTGGGCTACCCCACGATCGTGGCGGGCGACGCCGGCGCGGGCCGCTCGGTATTTCTCGGTCCGGTGTACTCCGACTCCGGCTGGAATACCCCGATGGCCGATCGGCTGCTGGAGCAGGCGCTCGCCTGGGTGTCTTTCGGAGGCACGGAGCTCAGGGACAACTACCGCGTCGCAGCGGCGGAGGCAGACGCGCTCGTCATCGAGACCGCGACGCCGGGTGACGGACCGGGCCAGCCGGCCAACGACCTCGATGTCCGCCTGGAACTGTACGACCCCGCGGGTGCCCTGGTCGCGAGCAACGACAACGGCGCGGCCGACGGCCGCAACGCTCGCATCGACTACCTCGTGCCTGCGAGCGCCGGCGGAACCTACCGGGTATCCGTGCTGCGCGGCTCGGGCAGCGGCGACTACACGCTCGAGGTGTCGAACGCGACCGGCAGCCTGCCGGCTGCCCTGGTGGTGGAGGGCAGTTCCATCGACGACGGTGCGGCGCTCACGCTGGCCCCGGACAGCGTCACGCTGAGTTTTTCGTCCAACCTCGCGTACTCGAGCGCCCAGGCCGGGGACCTGACGGTGAACGGCGTGCCCGCGAACGCGCTCGAGTGGGTCGACGGGCGCACCCTGCGCTTCGACATCGCGGGGCTGGCGAGCGGCGACGGCGCGTACGACATCGCCCTGGCGGCAGGTGCGCTGGCCGATGTCGGCGGTGCGAGCAGCCAGGCGTACGCGCAGAGTTTCTCGGTCGATACCACGGGCCCGAGCATCGTGGGCGGCACCCTGCTCGACGGCGACGTCATCGGCCTCTCGGATTACTACTCCTTCACCATCGAGCTGAGCGAAGCGTTCGCGACGGGTTACCTCGATTACGGCGATTTCACTCTCTACGATCCGCTCCGGGATCAGAACTACTACGCGAACAGTTTCTACTACGACAGTGAAGCGCACACCGCCACGTTCGAGTACTGGGACCTGCCCGAGGGCAACTACGAGCTGACGCTGTTCGGCGGGGACTACGCCTTCCGCGACCTGCTCGGCAATCCCCTGGCGGGTGACCAGCAGACCGTCGCGTTCAGCATCGATGCCGGCGCCACCGACCTGACGGCGACGCCCTTTGAGCCCGTGCCGCCGGCCGGCTCGACCATCTACTCGCTGGCAGAACCGGTCACCGGCGCCCTGCACGAGACCGGGGACACGGACGAGTTCACGGTGATGCTCGATGCGGCTGCCGGCGCGCTCCAGACGCTCAGCGTGCGCCTGCTGCCGGGTTTCACCAGCGCGGACGGCGGCGAGGGTGGCGCCGGTTTCGCCGCGAGCGCGGGCGGCCTGTCCGGCGCGGGCTCGTTCAGGGGCCGGATCGACGTCTACGATCCCACCTGGAACTGGATCGGCGGCGCCGAGGCGCCGCTGGCAGGCATGCAGGCGGTGCTGAACAGCGCCCCGGTATCGCTCGAGGGCGAGTACCGGGTCCAGATCACCAGCCTCGACGGGGCCGGCGTGTACGGGGTCGAGCTGCGCCTGAATTCGGCCTTCGAGGAGGAAACCTCGAGCTTGGGCGACAACGATGGCCAATGGGCGGCGCAGCCGCTGGATGCCGCCTTTGCACCGGTCGGAGACGTATCGCGCGCTGCCGTCAGCGGCCGACTGCCTCCCGACTTGAGCGCCTACGCCGATTTCGAGGGCGGTCTTCCCGGGGACTGGAGTACTACCAGCGACAACCCGGGCGCATTCTCCGGCTGGGAAGAGGGAGCCGGGGACGGCGGCACCGACGGCCTGGCGATGCGCGCCGACGCCGGCGGCGGCCCGGCGGTGAACGAGGCGTTCTGGAGCTACTACCTCGGGGACCCCGCGATCGACGACCTGTACCTCACCTTCGGCACCCAGGCGAGCGACGGCGCCCAGCCCGGCCTGGTGGCGATCAGCGCCGACGGCAGCAACTGGATCCCGGTCTTCGATGGCGACAGCACCGGCGGCAACTGGTACTACTACGGCGTCAGTCTCAACCGGGCCGCGGCGGAAGCCGGCATCGACCCGGACGGCGGGACCATCTACGTGCGTTTGCGCCAGGTCACCGACGGCAGCGACCCGCTCGCCGCGCGCTTCTTCGACGACGTCAACCTCAGCACCCAGCAGCAGGACTGGTACCGCTTCGACGCGCTCACCGGCGAGACTTTCTCGGCAGTGGTGTGCCATGACAACCCGGAGTTCGCCCAGAACCTGCGCATCGAACTCTACGACCCGAACTGGATCCGGGTGGCGCTCGGCAGCCCTGACGCGGTCAACACCGACCAGGCCATCCGCGACTTCGTCGCCACCATGGACGGCACGCACTACGTGCGCGTGTTCGCGGAGCCCTGGAACGCCGGCGAGGCACCGGGTGACTACCAGCTGGTGCTGACGCGCGGCGCGGCCTTCGAGCGCGAGCGCAACGACTTCGCCGGGCAGTCCCAGGACATCGCACAGACAAACCGCGTGTTCGCGGACGCCGGCACTGTGGTGCGAGTGGCGGTGCTGGAGGACGGCTCGGGTTACGCCTGGGACGCGGCCCAGCAGTTGAACGACGACACCTGGGCCGACTTCGACGCCCGGCTGGTTTCCTACTGGGAGATCGACTCGCTCGAGGACCTCGAACAGTTCGACGTGGTGCTGATCGGCGACCCGGGTTCCCGCTGGGCGCTCGAGCCCATCGCGCCGGCGCTGCGCGAATGGGTGGAGTCAGGCGGCGGCATCGTGGGTACGGGACGGCTCGTCTACGCCGCCGGGTCGAACGACGGCACACCGCTTCTTGACATCGACGCGATCATTCCCGTCGACCCCACCGGATCCCCGAACGATGTCTACTACCAGACGGTGGACATCGACGAAGGCATAGACCACCCGATCACCGCCGGGGTGGCCGATTTCAGCACCTATCAGTCCCACGTCGCACCGCTGGATCCCGGCGCCCAGTCGCTGGCGACCGTCTACGGCTACCCCGCCGTGGTGGCGGGTGAGCCGGGCAGCGGCCGCAGCGTGTATCTCGCGCCCTCCTACATGGGCGGCGACTATTACGTTCGCGAAGGCGACGGCGACCGGCTGCTGGAACAGGCGCTGCTCTGGGCGGCCGATCTCGGCCCCGACCGTTACACCGTCCAGGTCGCGGCCGGGGACGTGGTGACGGTCGCCACCGCCACCCCCGGTGACGGCGCTTACGCACCGGACTCCGCGCCCGACCTCTCGATCGAGGTCTTCGATCCGGACGGCCTGCCGGTGGGTTCGGACGAGGACAGCGCACCCGACGGGCGCAACGCCCTGTTCGCGTTTACCGCGGGGAAGAGCGGCAGCTACCAGGTGGTGGTCTCGAGCGCCGGCGATCTGCCCGGCGACTATGTGCTGAGCGTGACCGGAACCACGGGTGCTCCGGCGGTGTTCCGCGTGACGCAAAGCGACCCCGGGGACGGCGTGCCGCTGCCCGTCTACCCTGACAGCTATACGGTCGAGCTGTCGGAGCAGGTACTGCTCACCAGCGTCGACCCGTCCGACCTCACGGTGGACGGCGCGCCGGCCGAGTGGGTTCAATTCGTGGACGGGGATACACTGGAATTCGGGATCGGCAATGCCAATCTCGGCATCGAGCACATCTACGACGTGCAGATCGCCGCCGGGGCGATCTCCAGCCTTTC
>JADLDQ010000130.1 GCA_020846575.1 Burkholderiales bacterium | reverse complement strand
GCCCGGGGTGCGCCCGCCGCATCCCGCCGCCGAGACGGCGCCGGCCGGCAAAGCGCGTGCATCTCTCCCAGAAATCGAGGGAGTACGAGGAGCGCGCAGCCCCTTGCCCGTCGCGATCGGATCGAAAGCGCAGCTTTTCCTGGAGTCGAGGCAGCGCGGGGAGCGCGCAGCCCCTCGCTCCTTGCTACTCAATCCGCGAGCGACGCGAACAGCGGCGTGGAGAGGTAGCGCTCGCCGAAGGACGGGATGATCACCACCACCAGCTTGCCGCGGTTCTCCCCGCGCCTTGCGACCTCGAGGCCCGCCCACATTGCCGCACCCGATGAGATGCCCACCAGCAGCCCCTCCTCCCTGGCCATGCGGCGCGCGATGTCCATCGCGTCCTCGTTCTTCACCCGCACGATCTCGTCGTAGATCTTCGTGTTGAGGACGGCCGGCACGAAGCCCGCGCCGATGCCCTGGATCGGGTGCGAACCTGCCTGCCCGCCGGAGAGCACCGCCGCGGCGTCGGGCTCGACGGCCACGCAGCGGAACGAGGGCTTGCGCGCCTTGATCACCTCCCCCACGCCGGTGATGGTGCCGCCGGTGCCGATGCCCGAGATCAGGATGTCGGCCCTGCCGCCGGTGTCGTCCCAGATCTCCTCGGCCGTGGTGCGCCGGTGCACCTCCGGATTGGCGGGATTCTCGAACTGCTGCGGGATGAAGTAGCGCGGGTCGGCCCTTGCCATCTCCTCTGCCTTGCGAATCGCGCCGGGCATGCGTTCGGCGCCGGGGGTGAGCACCAGCTCGGCGCCGTAGGCGCGCAGCAGCACGCGCCGCTCCCTGCTCATGGTATCGGGCATCACCAGCGTCAGCCGGTAGCCGCGCGCCGCGCACACCATCGCCAGGCCGATGCCGGTGTTGCCGCTGGTGGGCTCGAGCACGATGGTGTCGGGACCGATCTGTCCCGCCTTCTCGGCCGCCTCGATCATCGACAGACCGATGCGGTCCTTGACGCTGTGCGCCGGGTTCTGGAACTCGAGCTTCGCCACCACCTCCGCCGCGCATCCGGCCGACAGCCGGTTGATGCGCACCAGCGGCGTGCCGCCGATGAGCGCGGTGACGTCTTTCGCGATGTTCATGATGCCTCCAGGTTGGACGAGTCAACGAAAATCCGCCGCGGCGCCGCGAAACCGCGACACCGCCGGAAACGAAAGCCTTCTCATGTGCCTTGCGCCTTGCTCTCCTGCACCCGCCCCAGCCACAGCGACAGCGCGAGCCACGCCAGCGCCACCGGCACGGTGGCGAACGAGATCGCCCCGAGCGACAGTCCCCAGCCCGACTGTAGCAGGCTGAACAGCCACCCGGTCACCGCGTCCGAGCCGCGGAACACCACGGTGTCGATCACGTTCTTTGCCTTGTACTTCTCGTCCCGGTGCACCACCGTGAACAGGATCTCGCGCGCCGGGTTGGACAGCGCGAAGTTGCCCGCGCGCTGCAGCGCCTGGAAAGCGAGCACCATCCACACCGACTGCCACATCGCCAGCACCGCGAAGCCAGCCGCGAACACGCCCGGCAGGAAGGCGGCCGCGGGTCCCACGCCGAACTTCGAAATCAGCCGCCCGGTGGCGAGGAACTGCACCGCGACCGTCAGGATGCCCACGCCGAGGTCGATGCTCGCGAAGAGGCGCGTGCGCACCGCGGGATCGTCCGACGCGGCGGCCACGAGGTTCGCCTGCTGGAAGTAGAGGAAGGTTCCGGCAAGCGACAGCAGGAACACCCAGGCGGCGATGCCGGCGAGGTAGGGGGATCTGGCAAGCAGCACCAGCCCCTGGAGCGCGCCGCCGCCGATCTCCTTCTCGCTCCTGGCCGCGCCGCCGCCGTCCGAGGCCCCGCCCGTGGCAGCCGGGCGCGTGCCGGCCGCCGCCAGCCTGGCGGCGCACAGCACCGCGAGTTCCAGGAACACTGCCGCCACCAGCAGCAGCTTGACCGGCCCCAGGATCCCCACCAGCCACACGGTTAGCGCCGGGCCGGCGAGCGCGCCCAGCGAACCGCCGGCCGCGATGAACCCGAACAGGCGCTTGCCCTGTTCGCTCGTGAAGCTGTCCGCCATGAACGACCAGAACACCGACACCGCGAACAGGTTGAACACGCTCACCCAGACGAAGAACACCCGGGCGAGCGTCACGCGCTCGATGTCGAGCACGAGCAGCGCCCAGAAGATGGCGAGGTTGGCGGCGAAGAAGTGGTACACCGCCGGAATGAAGACGCTTCTCCTCCAGCGCGCCACCAGCGCCCCGTACACCGGGACCGCGACCAGCATGGCGAGGAAGGTGGCGGTGAACAGCCACTGCAGGTTGCGCACCCCGCCCGCCACGCCCATCTCGTCGCGCAGCGGCCGCAGCACGTAGTAGCCGGCGAGGAGGAAGAAGAAGTAGGCGAAGGACCAGCCCAGCGCCCGCGACTCGCCGGCTCGCAGTTGCACGAAGCCCGAGATGCGCTGCCCGGTGACGCCGCCTTCGGTCAATCGAGGTCCCCGCGCAGTGCCTGCACCGGTTGCGCCCGCTACGCGCTTCGAGGCCGCATCCGGGGACGCACCGCGGGGGGCGGGCCATCCTCGGCGATGCGGGACTTCCCGCGCGCATCGAGGCGCTCGACGATCCTGCGAAGAGGCGGCAGCGACGGGGTCTGCGGTCCGGCCATGATGCGCTCCCGGATTTGCACGAGGCCGCACATCATAAGGCGCGCTGCGAGGACTTGCGCGCGCGTCTGAGATAATGCGCTGCCGGGACGGCATGAGGCGCGAACGATGAGCGATTACCCGATGCTTCACTTCATAGGCAGGCGCGGCGGCGGAGGGCATCGTGAGAGTCCTGAAGCCGGCGGGTGAGGCCGCGAAGACATGACGCGCATGGACGCGGCACTGCCGCACGGCACCGCGACGAGCCGAACGCGCCGGCCGGGCATCATCGCCGCCTGGC
>JADLDQ010000129.1 GCA_020846575.1 Burkholderiales bacterium | reverse complement strand
GCCGGCAATGTCGCTCTCGAGCAGGTCTCCATCGCCGGGCTGAACCTCGAGGTCCGCAAGGGCAAGGACGGCCGCATGAACTTCGACGATCTCGCCGGTCCCGGCCGGGAGCCTGGGGCCGAGGCGAGGCCCGAGCGCGGCGAGCGCGGGCCCGCCCCGCGGTTCGCGGTGGGCCGCTTGAGCATCGATCGCGGGCGCATCGCGTACCGTGACGAGGCGAGCGGACAGGACCTCGTGATCGAGGGCTTGAACGCCAAGCTCGGCCCGCTCGAGGGCGGCGCGGCGAGCCCCCTGTCGCTCGCGCTTTCCATCGCCGGCCACAGGCCCGAAGTCGCCATGAAGGTCGCGGTCAGCGGCGAGGCGCGGCTGGACAGTGCGCGCGGCGCGTTCGCGGTGTCGAAGTTCGATGCCCGCGTCGGCGGCAGCGCGGCGACGATGAAGGGCCTGGACTTGCGGCTGACCGGGAACCTGGCGGCCGGCGCCGGCCGAATCGAGGTGAATCAACTGGCCCTGGCCGCGAGCGGTACGTTCGACCGGGACGCCATGACTGCTTCGCTGCGCGCCCCGAGCATCTCGGTGGCGCCGGACAAGGCGAGCGGCGCCGCCGTGGAGGGCAGGTTCCGCCTGGCGGGGCCGCAGGGCTCGCTGGAGGCCAGGCTGGACATGGCGGCGATCGAAGGCACTGCCTCCGCCCTGTCGATCCCGGAGATCGCCCTCGTGCTCGATGCGGCGAGACAGGGAAGACGGATCGCGGGCCGCGTCGCCACGCCGGTCAAGGCCAGTCTCGCCGCCGGTACCTGGGAGCTGCCGCGACTGGCGGCGGACCTCGGCGTGAGCGCGCCGGGGAAGGCGCGCGCGCAGGTCAACCTTCAGGCCAGCGTGAAAGCGGACCTGCGGCGCCAGAATCTCGCCGTGGATGCGCAGGCGAAGCTCGACGGCCAGGACGCGAAACTCAAGGTATCCGCCACCCGTTTCGCACCGCTCGACGCCAGCTTCGACCTGGACGCACAGCGCCTGAACCTCGACGACTTCCTGCCGCCGAAGAAAGACGAGCCCGCCAGGCCCGACGAACCGATCGAGCTGGCGGCGCTGATCGGTCCGCGCGTGACCGGGAAGGTGCGCATCGGCGCGCTACGGGTCTCGAACGTAGCGCTCTCCGACCTCAGGGCCGAACTGAAGCTCGCCGGGGGACGGCTGGAACTCGCGCCGCACTCTGCCGGCCTGTATCAGGGCACGCTGTCCGGGGCGCTGGCGGTGGAGGCGCGCGGTAACCGGATCAGCCTGCGCGAAACGGTGCAAGGGGTGCAGATCAATCCCCTGCTGCGCGATCTGGCGGACAAGGACATCCTGGAGGGCAAGGGCGACGTGACGCTGGAGCTCAACGCCGCCGGCGCCACCGTGGCCCAGATGAAGCGCTCGCTCGCCGGCACCGCCAGAGTGGTTCTCAAGGACGGGGCCTACAAGGGCATCAACCTCGCGGAGAGTTTCCGCAAGGTGAGCGGCGTCCTGGGTGCCCGCGGCACCGCTTCGCCGGGCGAGCGCTCGCAGAAGACGGATTTCTCGGAAGCGTCGGCGAGCTTCGCCATCAAGGGGGGCGTGGCGCACAACGAGGACCTGTCGATGAAATCGCCCTTCGTCAGGGTCGCGGGCAGCGGCGACCTCGACATCGGCAATTCCACCGTGAACTACATCGCCAAGGCGTCGCTGGTCGCCACCGCCACGGGCCAGCAGGGCCGCGACGACGCGGCCGGCATCACGCTGCCGGTCCGCATCCACGGACCGTTCGCCGCGGTGAAGTACGACGTCGACTACGGCGCCCTGGTCGGCGCCACGGGGCTGGACAGGCTCGGCTCCAGGCTCGGCGGGATCCTGGGAGGCAGGACGGGCGGGGACGCGAAGGCGGGTGCGCCTTCCGCGGTCGACGGCGTGAAGGACCGGCTCAAGGGTCTTTTCGGGCGCTGAGACCGCAGCGGGATGCGGCCTGCCCGCGAGGCGCCGCCAGGCCTTCAGCCGGGTCCGGCATCCGCGCCGCTGGAAGCCGGGGCCGCCTCTGCGGATGCGTGTGCTCCCCGGTCCAGCATGCCGCGCACCGTCGCGATGTGCAGGCGCAGGGTGTAGACGTCCGGAGTGAAGGCGATGGGCAGCGGCCGCGTGTACGCGCGTTGCTCGAGCTGGTCCAGGCGCCGCCGGTACTCCGGCAGCCGCTGCGCTTCGAAGTGCTCCTTCAGCTCCAGTTCCAGGAGCTTCAGCTCGCCGTACCAGCGGTAGATGCGCGAGCGGATGCGCCAGCCGTACAGGCTGGGTGCGTAACGCAGCACCGGGATCAGGACCGCGACCAGCGGCACCAGCAGCACCAGGATACGGTCGATCAGGTTGGCCGCCCAGAACGGCAGGAAGCGCTGCAGGAACGGCGGCCCGCTGCGAAAGTAGCGCTGCGCCTCGGCCGAAGCGGGGAACTCGGTGCCGCGCAGCGCCGGGAACTCGCCGTCCCGGTGGAGGATACCGGCGCCGGCGTGGACTTCCGACATCGCCTGGAGCAGCAGCCCGGCGAGAGCCGGATGCAGGGTCTGCTTCACCATCAGGTTGGCGGTCGGTGCGAGCAGAACCACCTCGTTGGGCGGGATATTGCGCAGCAGGTTGATGCCTCCCTCGGGAAGCCTGACCGCGGTGAGGAACGGGAACGCCTTGGTGTAGGCGGCGGCGCGGTCGAAGCTCATCAGGCGCACGCGCCCGTCCAGGAGCAGCGAGCGGATCGTCGCCTGCTCGGCCGGCCCGACGAGCAGCGCCACGTCGATCGTCCCCTTGCGCAGCGCCTGGGCCGCCGCCTCGCCGCCCAGGTCCACGATGCGGGTCGGCGGCGTCCAGGCGCCGTTGACCAGCAGCAACTGGGTGGCGAGCCTGCGCGTGCCGCTGCCTTCCACGCCCACGGCGATGCGCTTGCCGCGCAAGTGCCGCAGGTCGTCCTCGAGCGGGGCGCCGCGATAGAAGATCCAGACCGGCTCGTAGTAGATGCTTCCCAGCGTCTCGATGCCGGGATAGTCCGCGGCGTCGCCCAGCCCCGCCTGGACCAGGCCTGCCTCCACGGCCGACTCAGGGTCTGCAAGGCGGCGCAGATTCTCGACCGCGCCGGCCGAGGTGCGAATCTCCAGATCGATGTGCTGCCGGGCGAGGATTTCCCGGTAACGCAGCGCGATCGGGTGGTACGCGCCGTCCGCCGGGCCGCTCGCCATGACCAGGCGCGCGGGCGGCGCGGGTTTCACGAACTGGTAGGCGAACCAGAACGCTGCCGCCACCAGCGCGAGCGCCGGCAGGCCGATCGCGGCGGCATCGCGCGCGGAGAACTCCGAGAGCGGCTTGAGCTTGCGACGGATCGGGCGCATGGCCAACGTTACCGCAAGTCGCGTGCGGCGAGCGGATCCTCGAACGCCTGTCGCGCAGCGGCGACACCATGCGGTGCGCGGGATCGCCGTGGCGGAGCATCCGCGCAGCTGCGTTCGTGCGCTGCACGCAGCGCTTTGCTCCGGGGACGTGCGCTCGTGAAGAAGAAACAGGTCGCGCCTGGCATCTTGAAGTTCTGCGCAAAGACCAAATATCGCTTGACGCGAAAGTCGCGCTTCCTATAATCCGCTCGCATGATTTCGGGCTCCGGTTCGGTTGTCTGCCACGCGGACGGTCAAACCCGGGCCCGATTGCTTTTCAAGCGCGTGGGACCGATGCCGATAAAGGGGGTCATCATGAAAATTGCCAGGAAATGCGCCGGCCTGACGGCATTCTGTTTCGTCGACGTTCCCGTGACCTAGGTACCCAGGAGAGTCATCGATGGCCCTGCGCGCCGTTGTCAGCAAGCGACAGTCCAGGCAGCTTCCCGCCAACGTCGAGCAGCTGTTCGACACCCACCACGAATCCAGTCCCGACATCGAGCGCGTGCGCGCGGAGGCACGCGAGCGCTACGACAAGCCGTTCCTCCTGATCGACACCCGGATCGTCCGCGAGAAGGTGCACCGCTTCGTGGCGGCGATGCCCCGGGTACGACCGCACTACGCGGTGAAGGCCAACCCCGACCCACGCGTGCTGAAAGTGCTGATCGAAGAGGGCGCTGGCTTCGAAATCGCTTCCATTGCGGAGCTGGACCTGCTGCTGTCGCTGGGCGTGCCGGCCGCGGGGATTTTTTACTCCAACCCGGTGAAACCCAGGCAGTACGTGACCTATGCCGCGTCGCGCGGCGTCGAATGGTTCGCGATCGACAGCGTGGACGAACTGCGCAAGGTGGTCTCGATCAAGGCGGACGCGAAACTCTACCTGCGCATCGACACGCCCAACGTGGGCAGCGACTGGCCGCTGGGGACCAAGTTCGGCGCGCAGACGGCGGAAGCCCGCGAAATCCTGGCGCTGGCCGCCCGGATGAAGGCGGACCTGGCGGGCGTGGCGTTCCACGTAGGCTCGCAGTGCCGCAATCCCGGGAACTGGCGGGTGGCGATCGAGAAGTCGCGCTCGCTGTTCGATCAGATGCAAAAGCTCGGCCTGAAGCCCCGCCTGCTGAATATCGGCGGCGGCTATCCGGTACGGCATGCGAAACCCATCCCCTCGATCGAGCTGATCGGCGAGGTGGTCAACAGCGCCCTGGAGGCGTTCCCGGCCGACGTCGAGGTCATGGCCGAACCCGGTCGCTACATGGTGTCGGATGCGGGCTACTTCGTGTGCCGCATCATCGGTACCGCGACCCGCTCGGGCAAACGCTGGATGTACCTGGATGCCGGGCTGTTCGGCGGGATCATCGAAACCACCGAGGGACTGAAATACCGGATACGCACCGACCGCAGCGGTCCGGACATTGCCTGGACGGTCGCCGGACCCACCTGCGACTCGATCGACGTGGTGATGCGCGACGAGGCGATGCCCTCGGATCTGCAGGAAGGCGACTTCCTCTACATCCGCAACGCCGGCGCCTACACCACCGCGTACGCCAGCCGCTTCAACGGCTTTCCTCTGCCCGAGTTACGGGTGGTCTGAGCCGCTCGCGGGCAGGGAGCGCGCCGCCCCTTCCCGGGACCCTCGCCCCCGTGCGGATCGTCCCCCACGGGGGGCGATCCTGGCTCCTCGGCGTGTCCCACGGCGCCGCGCCCCGGCGGCGCGTCAAGCCGTTGCGGCCGGTGTCCCGGAAACCCGCTCGTAGACGACGAAATCGAAACGCAGGCGCTCGAGTGTCCGGTGCGGTTCGCGCGAGGTTTCCCGCCAGTGCGCGCGGGAATAGGCGGGAAACCGGACGTCGCCCTCCATATCCTGGTCGATCTCGGTGAGGTACAGGCGCGAGGCGAACGGGAGGGCGAGCGCGTAGATCTCGGCGCCGCCGATGACGAACACCGGTCCGGCGGCGGCCAGCCGGCGCGCGGCCCGCAGGGCCGCCTCGATATCTTGGACGACGAGGCAGCCCGGCGCCGCGAAATCCGGGTCGCGGGACAGCACGATCGATGCGCGCTCGGGCAGCGGCCTGCCCAGGGCGGCGAGGATCGACTCGCAGGTCCTGCGACCCATGATGGCGGCGCCACCCTGCGTCAGCCGCTTGAATCGCCGCAGGTCCTCACCGATATGCCACGGGAGCTTCCCGTCGCGCCCGATCACCCGGTTGCGCGCCACGGCCGCTATGATCGACACCTGCGCCGATGACGGCGTCGGCTCCTGCGCGCAGTCCGGTGCCGGCGCCGGCGTCCAGGGCTGCGGCGGCGCCTGATCCGCGCAAGGGCGGTGGTTCTCGTGGGGCACGATCGACGAGGCGAAGCACGGTCTGATCTGGGGCATTATATCGGGCGATGAGCCTTCGCTTCGACTGGTCGGGGCGCTACTACCCGCGCTCCTTCCTGCGCCTGCTGCTGTTCTCCTTCGTGGCAGCCGCGCTTCCGTTCGTCCTCGCCTTCGTCAATTTCGTGGTCCTGGTCGAGACCCTGTTCCTCCAGAGCCAGTCCGCGGTCGCCCAGGCCGCCGAGGCCGCCCGCGGCAGCCGCATCCTGATGGAACACGCAATCGACCTGGAGCGCATCGTGCGCCAGTATCTGGTGCTGGCCGACCGCGCGCTGCTCGGGGACTACGAATCCCGGCGCAAGCGCTTCCAGGCGACGACCAGCGAACTGTCGCACCTGCCGCTGAGCGAGGAACAGTTGCGCGAGTTGAACGGCGCCATCGAGCTGGAGAAACGGCTGCACCAGAACCTGGTTCGTCCGGGTACGCCCTCGACGGAGGACGAACGCGCGCTGCTCCAGGGCTTCTTCGACCTCTCGGGGCTCGCGCGCACGGTGGTCAACGCCAGCAACGACCTGACCGACCACGAGATCGAGCGCCTGCGCTCCACCGCCGGGCTCGCCCAGTCGATCCTGTGGTGGCACCTGCTGGCGCTGGTTCCGCTGGGCATCGCGATCTGCGCCGGTCTGATGGTCCTGATCGCGCGACCGGTGCGTCAGCTCGACCAGGCCATCCGGCGCCTGGGCAGCGGCGAATTCGAGGACGAGATCCGGGTGAGCGGCCCGGCCGACCTCCAGCATCTGGGGGCGAGGCTGGAGTGGCTCAGGCTGCGGCTGGTCGAACTGGAGCAGCAGAAGCAGCTTTTCCTGCGGCACGTGTCGCACGAGCTCAAGACGCCGCTCACGTCGCTGCGCGAAGGCTCGGAGCTGCTCGCGGACGGCACGGCCGGGCCGCTGACGGCGAACCAGCGCGAGATCGTGACGATCCTCGCCGACAAGAGCCGCGAGCTGCAGCGCTTGATCGAGGACCTGCTCAACTACCATCGCGCCCGCCAGGGCGTTGCGCGCCTGCACCTTTGCGAGGCGCGCCTCGACGAGATCGTCCGCGGCGTGGTGGAGGACCAGCGGCTGGCCGCGTCGGCGCGCGACGTGCGCTTCGAGGCGCGCCTGGCCCCGGTGGCCTTGCGAGCCGACCCGGACAAGCTTCGTGCTATTGTCGATAACCTGGTGTCGAACGCGATCAAACACTCGCCCGATGGCGGTGTCATCGCGCTGGAGCTGCGGCGGACCGGGGCCGATGTGGTGATGGAAGTGCGCGATTCGGGCCCCGGCGTTCCGCCCGACCTGCGCGAGCGCGTGTTCGACTGGTTCTTCAGCGGGCGGCAGGGCGAGGCCACGGTGCGTGGGACCGGGCTGGGCCTGGCGATCGTGCGCGAATTCGTGCACGCCCATCGTGGAACGATCGAGGTAATGGACAACAGCCCGAGCGGCGCCTGCTTTCGCGTGAGCCTTCCGGCCGATCCTGCCGGAGCGCTCGCATGAGCATCCGGCCGGGCCTGCAGCCGCGATGCGGCCGGCGTGCCGCCCGCGCGAAGCGTTCGGGTGCGCCCGCTGGCCTCGCCCGCACCGCGGCGGTGCTCGCCGCCGCTCTCATCGCCGGTTGCGCTGCCGCGCCTCAGGCGGAGCGCTCTGCGCCGCCACCGGCGGTGAAGGCCCCTGCGCCCGCGCCGAGCCCCGCGCCGCTCGCCAAGCTGCCACCGCCGCCCCCGAAGGTGGAATCGCCCCCCAGGGTGCCCGCGCGGGTCGAGCCCAAACCTGCCCCACCGCAGGTTGCCATCGCGCCACCCAGCATCCCGTCCAAGCCACCGGCGGTGGCGTCGCTCCCCGCTCCGTCGCCGGAACCCGTCTCCCCGCTGGAGGCCGAGTCGCGGGAACTCTCGGCACTGGTGTCCTACGCCCATCGGGTCTCGAGCCTGCGTTCCAACGCGCAGCGCAACGTGCTGTCCGCCGCGGCCAAGGAGTTCACCCGCGAGCCCGGCGTGAAGCAGCGCCTGCGCCTGGCGTTGCTGCTGTCGCTGCCCGGAACGGTGATCCACGACGACGTGCGGGCGCTGGCGCTGCTCGATCCGCTGTCCGCTGCCGGCGGCAACACGCCGATGACGCAGTTCGCGGCGCTGCTGCACGCACAGGTCGAGAGCCGCGTGCGGGACCAGAAGCGTCTGGCGCAGTTGCGCGAGCAGCTCGAGGGCCTGCGCGCCATCGAACGCAGCCTGAACGAGAGGGAAAGGGCCGTGGCGAGGTGAGCCGCTCGACGATCCTGCTGGTCGACGACGACGTGGACATCCTGAAGCTCGTCTCGATGCGTCTTTCGGCGGCCGGACACGAGGTGCAGGCGCTCGACAGCGGCGAGCGGGCGCTGGCGGCCTTCGAGGCGCGCCGGCCGCACCTGGTGATCACCGATCTCAAGATGGGAGGCATGGACGGCATGGCCCTGTTCGAGGAGATCCGGCGGCGGGCCCCGACGCTTCCGGTGATCGTGCTGACCGCGCACGGCACCATCCCGGACGCGGTGGCAGCGACCCAGCGTGGCGTGTTCGGTTTCCTGCCCAAGCCGTTCGACTCCAGGGTGCTGCTGGATCAGGTCGAGCGGGCCCTGCGCCTTTCGGGCGCGCAGTCCGGCGCGACCGAGGAATGGCGCAGCGACTTCGTCACCGCGAGCCCCCGCATGGAGGACCTGCTGCAACAGGCGAGACTGGTGGCGCAATCGGATGCGAGCGTGTTCATCCACGGAGCGAGCGGAACGGGCAAGGAGCTGCTGGCCCGCGCCATCCACAAGGCGAGCGCGCGCTCGGGCGGCCCGTTCGTTGCGGTCAACTGTGCGGCCATCCCGGAGAACCTGCTGGAGTCCGAACTGTTCGGGCATCGCCGGGGCGCCTTCACCGGCGCGAACTACGATCACACGGGGCTCATTCCCGAGGCGGACGGTGGAACGCTGTTCCTGGACGAAATCGGCGACATGCCGCTCATGCTCCAGGCGAAGCTGTTGCGCGTGCTGCAGGACAAGGAGGTCCGCCCCGCCGGCGCCCCGCAGCCGGCACGGGTGGACGTGCGCATCGTCTCGGCGACCCACCGGGACCTCGAATCGCAGATGAAGGCGGGCCAGTTCCGCGAGGACCTCTATTACCGGCTGAACGTGGTGGCGCTGGAGCTGCCCGGGCTCGCGCAGCGGCGCGAGGACATCGTGCCGCTGGCGCAGCACTTTCTGGCGGCGGTCGCGCGGCGATCCGGCAAGGAGGTGCGATCATTCGCCCCGGATGCCCTGGACCTGATGATCGCTGCGCCCTGGCCGGGTAACGTGCGCCAGCTCGCCAACGTGGTCGAACAGGTGGTCGCTTTGTCTTCCACGTCTATCGTGCCCGCCTCGCTGGTGCAGCAGGCCTTGCGCGAGGAGCCGAGCGCCCTGGAATCGCTGGAAGCGGCGCGCCGCAGTTTCGAGCGCGAGTACCTGGTGCGCATCCTGCGGCTCACCCACGGCAACGTCACCCAGGCGGCGAAGCTCGCGCAGCGCAACCGCACCGAGTTCTACAAGCTGCTCCAGCGTCACCAGCTGGAGTCGAAGGCGTTCAAGAGGCCTCGCGGCTGAGCGCCCTGCGCCGGCCCGGCGCCGGGCGCCGCCGCATGCGCCGGCGCCGGTCGGGACCGCTCAGACGGCGATCGGCGCCCGTATCGCCGGGTGCGGGTCGTAGGCCTCGAGCCTCAGATCCTCGTAGCCGAACGCAAACAGGTCCGTCACCGCGGGATCGATCTGGAGCCGCGGCGGGGCGCGGGGTTCGCGGGACAACTGCTCGCGCGCCTGCTCGAGGTGATTGAGGTACAGGTGTGCGTCGCCCAGTGTGTGCACGAATTCGCCGGGCGCGAGGCCGCAGGCCTGCGCCACCATGCAGGTGAGCAGCGCGTAGGAGGCGATATTGAAGGGCACGCCCAGGAACAGGTCGGCGCTGCGCTGGTACATCTGGCACGAAAGCCGGCCCTCGGCGACATAGAACTGGAACAGCGCATGGCAGGGCGGCAGCTTCATGCGCGGCACTTCGCCCGGGTTCCAGGCGGTGACGATGTGACGGCGCGAATCCGGGCTGCGCCGGATCGACTCCAGGACCTGCGCGATCTGGTCGATGGTGCGGCCGTCACCCGCATCCCAGGCGCGCCACTGGCGGCCGTAGACCGGGCCCAGTTCGCCCTGCGCGTCGGCCCACTCGTCCCAGATTGTGACGCCTTGCTGCTGCAGCCAGCGCACGTTGGTGCTTCCTTTGAGGAACCAGAGCAGTTCGTAGGCGATGGACTTGAAGTGCAGGCGCTTGGTGGTCAGCAGGGGGAAGCTCTGCGCAAGCCCGAAGCGCATCTGCCAGCCGAAAACGGACAGGGTGCCGGTGCCGGTCCGGTCGGACTTGCGCTGGCCCCGCTCCAGCACGTGGCGCAGCAGCTCGAGGTACTGGCGCTCGTCGGTCTCAATCATGATGCGCCGATGATAGGCGGGTGCCGCGCGCCTGTCGCGGCGGGATCAGGAACCACGCGGCGACGACGGCTGCTAGAAACGCGACATACGCGAGAACGAACAGCCACTCGGGAAGCTCGTAGTAGACCAGGCGGGCGACCCAGCGGCCGATGAAGCTGCGCGAGTCCTCGTGCGCGCGCAGCGCGTTCTCCAGCAGGGTCAGCGGGCAGGCGATGCCGGCGAGGGATTCGAGCGCGACCAATGCCATGGCGGCGAGGTGGATGGCGCGCAAGCGCGCCGACCGGACCCAGGCCCAGCCGAGCGCCGCGCCCGCGAGAACCAGTCCGAAGCCGCCCACGACGAAGACGACGAAGGCGAGGTGCAGCGCGAGGACGAGGTCGGCGAGCACGGGCGCGCTGCTGCACTCGGGTGGCCGGGTCTGCCCCTCGCGCTCAGGGCGCCGGCTCGCCGCGCTCGGCCGGCCGGCCCTGGACGGAACGGCGGCGGGCGCGGACCAGGGCGTGTACGAGCGTGATGCGGCTCATCCGGCGCTGTCCTGTTCGGCGTCTTCAGGGCAGGGCGGAGTATCCGGTGCCTGCCGGGTTCTCGGCCGGCGCCTGGGCGCCGGCCGACAGGTGCCGGCGTATGTACTCGTGAAAGTGCACCATGCCGTCTTCCATGGGCGACTGGTAGGGACCGCCGTCGTCCTCGCCGCGCTCCAGCAGCGCCCGCCGGCCCTTGTCCATCAGCTGGGCGATGTCGTCGTCCTCCCGGGCGGTTTCCATGTAGGCCGCCTGCTCGGCCTCGACGAAGTCGCGCTCGAACAGCACGATGTCCTCGGGGTAGTAGAACTCCACGACGTTGGTGGTGAGCGAGGGCGACCTGGGTATCAGCGTGCTGACGATGAGGCAGTGCGGATACCACTCGAGCATGATGTTCGGGTAGTACAGCATCCAGATCGCGCCGTGCCGCGGCTCGGCCCCGCCGGCTGCCTCGCGCTGGTAGCGGCGCACCGCTTCGTGCCACTTCGCGTATACCGGTGTGCCCGGCTTCTCCAGCCGGTTCATCACCCCGACGGTCTGCACCGAGTACGCTTCGGACATCTGCCAGCGCAGCTCGTCGCAGGTCACGAAATTGCTCAGCCCGGGGTGGAACGGGATCACGTGGTAGTCCTCGAGGTAGACCTCGATGAAGGTCTTCCAGTTCTGCTGGAACTCGAACACGTGGACCTTGTCGAGCAGGTAGCCGGTGAAGTCGAAGTCGCCGGTCACCTCGCAACCGGCGAGGTCCCGCGCCACGTCGCGCGGACCATCGAAGAGCAGCCCCTGCCAGGATTGCAGCGGCCGGCGCTCGAGATCCCGCGCGGGCGTATCGGGGAAATGCGGGGCGCCGAGCAGCCGGCCGCGCAGGTCGTAGGTCCAGCGATGCAGCGGGCACACGATGTTTTCGACGCTGCCCCGTCCCTGGAGTATCAGCGCCTGGCGGTGGCGGCACACGTTCGACAAGAGTTCGATCCCGTTCCCGTTGCGCACCAGGACCTGCCCTGCGTCCCGGCTGGCCGGTACGTGGTAGTCGCCGAGCCTGGGAACCATCAGCTCGTGCCCGACGTAACCCGGCCCCCGGTCGAACAGCAGCGCCTTTTCCCGCTCGAAGATCTTCTGGTCGAAATACCACGATACCGGCAGTTGCGTGGCGCTGGGTGCGAGCGCGCGGCGCGCGGACAGGTCGGACATGTCGCGGAGGCTCCTTCTCGGTGCGGTCGTGGCGCGCGGATTCTATCGCATCCACCGACCGGCGAATCCCCTGGCCCGCGCGGGCGAGGCATCGTGGCGCGGCGCCGAGTGCGCTCCTGCCGCGTCGCCAGGATGGCGGTGCGATTTGACCGCCAGCAGGCGGATGGGCTACTGTTACCGCTTGATTTTCCGTCCGTTGTCGCTCCATCGCTCCCCAGTGTCGCCGCCGTGCCTTCCCGATGACCAAGACACCCAAGACCGAACAGCCCGCCAGTTTCGAGGGCGCGATGGAAGAGCTGGAGAAGATCGTCGCCGCGATGGAGGCAGGCAAGTACACCCTGGAGCAGTCCCTGGCGGCGCACCGCCGCGGGCTGGAACTCGCGCAGTATTGCCAGAACCTGCTCGCCCAGGCCCAGCAGCAGGTAAAGATCCTGGAAGACAACGCGCTCAAGAATTTTCCCGGTGCAGACAGCAAGGACTGAGGCCGGGCTCGCGTTCCCGGCGTGGATGGCGCGGGTGCAGACGCGGGTGGAGAACGCGCTGGAGCGGTCCTTGCCGCGGGCGGACATCGTGCCGGCGAGGCTGCACGAGGCGATGCGCTACGCGGTGCTCGGGGGCGGAAAGAGGGTGCGCCCGCTGCTGGCGCACGCCGCGGGCGAGGCCGCTGCGGGAGATATCGACGAGGCGCTGCTGGTCAGGCTGGACACGGTGTCCTGCGCGGTGGAGCTGATTCACGCCTACTCGCTGGTGCACGACGACCTGCCGTGCATGGACGACGACGTCCTGCGCCGGGGCAAACCCACGGTGCACATGGAGTACGACGAGGCGAGCGCGCTCCTGGTGGGCGACAGCCTGCAGTCCCTCGCCTTCCAGTTGCTCGCCGAGCAGCCGCTCGCCGCGCCGGCCGCGCAGCTGGAGATGGTGAAGGCCCTGGCGGTGGCGATCGGCAGCCGCGGCATGGCGGGCGGCCAGGCGATCGACCTCGCGAGCGTTGGGCAGTCGCTGACGATTCCGGAACTCGAGCTGATGCACATTCACAAGACCGGCGCGCTGATCCGCGCGTCGGTGTCTCTGGGCGCGATGTGCGCCGAGCCGATGAGCCAGGCGGTGCTCGCCGGGCTGGACCAGTACGCGCGCCTGATCGGTCTTGCCTTCCAGGTCGTGGACGACGTCCTGGACGCCGAGAGCACCACCGCGACGCTCGGCAAGACCGCCGGAAAGGACGCGGCCGACGACAAACCGACCTACGTGAAGGCGATGGGCCTCGCGCGCGCCAAGGCGCTCGCGACCGGGCTTCGCGGCGACGCACTCGCCGCGATCGAGGGCCTCGGGCCGCGCGCGCGGCGGCTCGCGGAGCTGGCCGATTTCATCGTGCTTCGCAAGTTCTGAGGCCGAGCGGCGCATGAGCACCGCCAGCGGCGCGCACGACCTCCCGGGAGCCCAGCCGGGCGACGCGCACACCGGCGCGCGCGGCGGCAACCGCATCCTGAGGACCATCGACGACCCCGCGGACCTGCGCCGGCTCGAGCGCCGCGAACTGGGACAGCTGGCCGAGGAACTGCGGCAGTTCGTGCTCGAATCGGTGTCGCAGACCGGGGGGCATCTCTCGTCCAATCTGGGGACGGTGGAGCTGACCATCGCCATCCACTACGTCTTCAACACGCCCGAGGACCGGGTCGTCTGGGACGTGGGTCACCAGACCTATCCGCACAAGATACTCACCGGCCGCCGCGAGGCGATGGGGCGGCTTCGTATGCAGGGAGGCATCTCCGGGTTCCCGCGGCGCAGCGAGAGCGTCTACGACGCGTTCGGTACGGCGCATTCGAGCACCTCGATCTCCGCCGCCCTGGGCATGGCGCTCGCCGCACGCCTGAAGGGCGAGCGCCGGCACGCCATCGCCGTGATCGGCGACGGCGCCATGTCCGGCGGCATGGCCTTCGAGGCCATGAACAACGCCGGGGTGATGGACCTCGACCTGCTGGTGATACTCAACGACAACGACATGTCGATCTCGCCGGCGGTGGGCGCGCTCAACCGCTACCTCGCGCGGCTGCTCTCGGGGCGGTTCTACACCGCGGCGAAGAAGGCGAGCGAGAAGGTCTTCGGCGGAGTACGGCCGCTGCTGGAGCTGGCGAAGAAGGTCGAGGAGCACGCCAAGGGACTGGTGTCGCCCTCGACGCTCTTCGAGGAGTTCGGCTTCAACTACATCGGCCCGATCGACGGTCACGATCTGGACGCGCTGATACCCACGCTGAAGAATATCCGCGACCTGCGCGGCCCGCAGTTCCTGCACGTGGTGACGCGCAAGGGTCAGGGCTACAAGCTGGCGGAAGCCGACCCGGTGCTCTACCACGGTCCGGGTCGGTTCGACCCGGCCGAAGGCATCAAGAAAGCGGCCGGCGGCAAGCCGACCTACACGCAGGTGTTCGGCGAGTGGCTGTGCGACATGGCCGAGATCGAGCCCGCGCTGGTG
>JADLDQ010000128.1 GCA_020846575.1 Burkholderiales bacterium | reverse complement strand
CTCGCGGCGGCACCGCGGCGCGCGCGCGACCTGGTGCTCGCACTCGCCTGCGGCGCCGGGCTCGCCACGCTCGCCTACGCGGTGATGTCGCGGCCGCTCCCCGACACCGTCTCGCGCTTCTTCCTGGAGCGCGCCTGGCCGCAAGGCGGCGGCGCCAACGTGGTGAACGTCATCATCGTCGACTTCCGCGGTTTCGACACGCTCGGCGAGATCAGCGTGCTCGCGGTGGTCGCGCTGTCGATCTACGCGCTCTTGCGCCGTTTCCGGCCGGCGCGCGAGAGCCTGGTCCCGGCGCGCAGGCGCGGCGAGAGCGCGGCTGCGCGCCCCGCGGACCTCGCGGTCGCGGCGGTGATCATGCGCCTCATGTTCCCGCTGGTCACGGTGCTCGCGCTCTACCTGCTCTTGCGCGGCCACAATCTGCCCGGCGGCGGCTTCGTCGCCGGGCTCGCCTTCGCCGTGGCGGTGATTCTGCAGTACCTGGCGGGAGGCACGCGCTGGGCCGAGAGCCGCCTCAGCGTGCAGCCGCTGCGCTGGATCGGCGGGGGGCTGCTCGCCGCAAGCGCCACCGGCGCCGGCGCCTGGCTTTTCGCCCATCCCTTCCTCACTTCACACACCGCGCGCCTCGCGGTTCCGCTCGCGGGAGAGGTGTACCTGCCGAGCGCGTTGTTCTTCGACCTTGGCGTGTTCGCGTTGGTCGTCGGCGCGACCGGGCTCATTCTCATCGCGCTCGGCCACCAGTCGGTGCGCTCGTCATGGAACTGATCGTCTCGCTCGGCATCGGCGTGCTCGCCGGCTCGGGCGTGTGGCTCCTGCTTCGCCCGCGCACCTTCCAGGTGATCATCGGCCTGTCGCTCGCTTCCTACGCGGTGAATCTGTTCATCTTCTTCATGGGTTGGGTGCGCGAGGGCGCCGCGCCGATCGTCGTCCCGGGCGCCCCGGTCGACCCGGCGCGCTTCGCCGACCCACTGCCGCAGGCGCTGGTGCTCACCGCCATCGTCATCGGCTTCGCCACGACGGCGCTGCTTCTGGTCGTGCTGCTCGCCGCGCGCGGCCTCACCGGCACCGATCACGTCGACGGGCAGGAACAGTGAACTGGGCCGACCACCTCATCGTGCTGCCCGTGGTGCTGCCGCTCGCGACGAGCGCGCTGATCGTGTTCGTCGACGAGCGCCGCTACCGCCTCAAGGCGACGATCAGCATCGCCTCGCTCCTTGCCATGTTCGTCGTGGCGGGGGCGCTCCTGCGCCTGGCCGAGGCGCCGCGCGTGTACACGATCGGCGACTGGCCGGCGCCTTTCGGCATCGTGCTGGTCGCCGACCGGCTCGCCGCTGCCCTGGTGCTGCTCGCCGTGGTGCTCGCGCTGGCGGCGAGCGTGTTCTCGCTCGTGCGCTGGCAGCGCGCCGGGCCGCGCTGGCACGCGCTGGTGCAGTTCCAGCTCATGGGCCTGTGCGGCGCCTTCCTCACCGGCGACTTGTTCAACCTGTTCGTGTTTTTCGAGTTGATGCTCGCGGCCTCCTACGGCCTCGTGCTCTACGGTTCCGGCCTGGGGCGCGTGCGTGCGGGCCTGCACTACATCGTCATCAACCTCGTGGCCTCGCTGTTCTTCCTCGTCGGCGTGAGTCTGATCTATGGCGTCGCCGGCACGCTCAACATGGCGGACCTGGCGCTGCGCCTGCCGGCGCTGGCGGGCGCCGAGCGGCCGCTCGCGCAGGCCGGGGCGGCGGTGCTCGCCGTCGCTTTCCTCGTCAAGGCCGGCATGTGGCCGCTCGGCTTCTGGTTGCCCTCCACCTATGCGGCGGCGAGCCCGCCCGCCGCGGCGCTGCTGTCGATCCTGAGCAAGGTCGGCGTCTACGCGGTGCTGCGGTTGTGGCTGCTGTTCTTCGGCGACGGCGAAGGCGGCGTGATCCTCGCCTGGGGCGGAATGGCGACGCTCGCCTTTGCCATCGCCGGCGTGCTCGCCACGCAGGACCTGGGTCGTCTGGCCGGCCACAGCCTGCTCGCCTCTTCCGGGGCGCTGCTCGCGGCGATCGGTCTGGGCAGCGCGGCGGCGACGGGCGCAGCGCTCTATTACCTCGTCGCCTCGACGCTCGGCATCGCCGCGCTGTTTCTACTGATCGAGCTCGCGCAGCGTGCGCGTGCGCCGGGCGCCGACGTGCTGGCGCTGACCGCGGAGGCGTTCGGCCTGGAAGGGGCGGACGAGCCGGAAGAAGACACCGGCGTGGCGATCCCGGCCACCATGGCGCTGCTCGGTCTCGCGTTCGCCGCGTGCGCGCTGCTCCTCGCCGGGCTGCCGCCGCTTCCCGGCTTCGTCGGCAAGTTCGCGCTGCTCGCCGCGCTGCTCGCGCCCGCGCCGGTCGCGGCGCCGGTGTGGACGCTGCTCGCGCTGCTGCTGCTCTCGGGGCTGGCGTCGCTCGTGGCCATGACGCGCGCCGGCATGAGCATCTTCTGGGCCTCCGAGGAGCGCAGCGCACCGCGCGTGAACGTGCTCGAGATGGCGCCGGTGGTGGCGCTGCTCGCGCTGTGCCTCGCGCTCACCGTCGCGGCCGATCCGGTGATGCGCTACATGCAGGAAGCGGCGGCCGCGCTGCACGCGCCGCACCGCTACATCGATGCGGCGCTCGGGCGGCGATGAAGCTCTTCCTCGCGCTCCTCGCCTTCTGGCTCGTGCTGCAGCAATCGGCGGCGGCGGGCGATCTGCTCCTTGGCATCGCCGCCGCCGGGCTGGCGGCGCTCGCGTACGCGCGGCTGCGCCTTCCGGCGCGCCGGCCGCGGCTGCGCGTGCGCGCGCTGCTCGAGCTGTTTGCGCTGTTCATCGACGACGTCGTGCGCTCGAACATCGCCGTGGCGGCGATCGTGCTCGGGATGCACCGGGGGCCGCGCAAGGCGGGGTTCCTGCCCATCCCGCTCGAGCTGCGCGACCCGCGCGGGCTCGCCATTCTCGCCGGCATCATCACCGCCACCCCGGGCACGAGCTGGGCGCGCTACGATGCCGCGGCGAGCGTGCTCACCATCCACGTGCTCGATCTCCGGGACGGGGAAGCCTGGGTGCGCGCCTTCAAGTCGCGCTACGAGCGCCGCCTGCTGGAGATCTTTGCATGAGCCTTCTGCCCTTCGCTCTGGACGCCGCACAGGTCTTGCTCGGACTGGCCATGCTCTGCGCGCTCGCGCGTCTGGCCGCGGGGCCGAACGCGCAGGACCGCGTGCTTGCCCTTGATACGCTCTACGTGAACGCCATGCTCCTCGTGCTCATCCTGGGTATGCGCAGCCACAGCTCGCTCTACTTCGAGGCGGCGCTCGTGATCGCCATGCTCGGTTTCGTGTCGACCGCAGCGCTCGCCAGGTTCCTGCTGCGCGGCGAGGTGATCGAATGAGCGAGAATCTCGCCGCGCTCCTCGTGCTGGGTGGCGCGGTCTTCGCCTTCGTCGGTTCACTCGGACTCTTGCGCCTGCCGAGCTTCTACCAGCGCGTGCATCCACCGACGATGGGCACGACGCTCGGCACCGCGCTCGTGCTCGCCGGCTCGATCGTCACCTTCAGCGCGCTCCAGTCGCGACCGGTGATCCACGAGATCCTCATCGGGGTGCTGATGGCGATGAGCACGCCGGTGACCTACATGCTGCTCGTGCGCGCGGCGCTGCATCGCGACCGCGACGCCTCCCGCCCCGAGGCGTGACGCGCATGCTGGGGCGAGAT
>JADLDQ010000127.1 GCA_020846575.1 Burkholderiales bacterium | reverse complement strand
GATCCAGGCCGCTTCGGTCACGTTTGCCGCCGAGGTGTCGAGCTCGCCGCGATAGCTCTTGAGAAACGACGCAACGGGCTCGTGCCAGGTGTCGCTCCTGTCGAAGAGCGCGACCAGCGGACCACTGTCAATCAGCATCCTTGGCACGGCGCCGCGAGGCAACAAGGTCGCGGGCGCGAGTCCTGGAGAGGGAGGCGTTCCCGCTTGCGACCTTGCCGAAAAGATCCTTCCCCAGCTCCCACGGGGTCGGCTTCGCATCCCTTGCCGCCCGCGCCACACCCTCGTGGAGGCAGCGGCGCACGAACTCGCTCTTGGTGAGCCCTGCGGCGCGGGCCGCGGATTGCACCTGGCGCTCCAGTTCGACCTCCATCTTGACCGTCAGCATCGGCATTTCCACAGGTAGTACCAATGGTATTACACCAGCGCGACGCGATCCGGGTCAAGGAACGACGGTCCCGCGGGGACCGGCCGCCGCGGCGCGCCGCAGCGCCTCCCACACGCGGTTCGGCGCGGCCGGCATGCCCAGCGAACCGGCACGTTACGCAGCGACCGCCCGCTTCTCAGCCGATGGACGCCGAATTCCCTGTCGTCGAGCGTCAGGATACGCTCGGCCTCGAGCCGCTCGGCAAGCGCCGCCAGGTCGAGGCCGGCGGCTTCGGGGTGATGGCTGCGGTACTGCGAAGCAGGCGTCGCGATCCTTCCGCAATCACCCGGTTTGCCGCGCCCGGCCAGTCCGGATGCGCCACGCCCGATCCCTGCGGTGCGTGCTGCAGCGCGGTCATGACCTGCGGCGGGGCATCGATCGCGCCGCACGCGCCTGGGGTGCGCGGCGCGGCCCGGCGAGGCTATGGCTTCGAGTCGATGAGCACGAAGGCGATCCGGCAGGGCTTGTCGCCGCGGTTGAGCCAGCCGTGGTAGGTGGCGCGCTGGACCATCACGTCGCCGGTATTCATGTGAACTTCCGCGCCGTCGTCGAGGATCATGTCGATCTCGCCCGAGAGGACGATCGCGTAATCGACGGTATCGGTCTTGTGCATGACCGCGGGCGCGCCGGCCGGGAACTCGACGATGCGGAACACCGTGCCGTGGGGTTTGGGATGCAGCGCGGGCTTGACGCCGGGCAGCACCGGGTCGGACCCGAAGGCGTCCGCGGGCATCGAGTCGGTGGACCACAGCCAGCAGTTGCCGAGGTTCTTGTCCATCACGCCCGGGGCGGCCTCGAGCCAGCTGTCGGCGCCGACAACGGCACGGCCTCTCTCGTCGTGGGAGGTGACGATGCGGCGGATCTTGAACGGCATGGCGAAGTCCTCCCGGTGTCGAGTCCGATGCGCGAAGCGGCGTACCGGCCGTGCGGCCGGGGCACCGGCGACTATACG
Organism: Burkholderiales bacterium; assembly: GCA_020846575.1. GTDB lineage: Bacteria > Pseudomonadota > Gammaproteobacteria > Burkholderiales > SG8-39 > JADLDQ01. Next base: position 6,627 of record JADLDQ010000127.1, on the reverse strand, counting down.
CGCCCGCGCGCGCCCGCATCAAGAACGGGCCGCGGTCGCGCGTCCCGATTGCGCCGCTCATGCTAGGCTTCGCGCGCCGATCCCGCAGCTCGCGCGCGGCATCGCTTTCGGGGGATCGGAACGCCGGCGGCCCATCCGGGGTCCAGGCACACCGGGCAACAGGAGGAGCAAGCCATGTTTTCCACCCACTGGCAGACCTCGAAGCGCGAGTACGGCGTGGCGCTCGAGCGCAACGTCGAGATTCCCGTCGGCGACGGCGTCAGGCTCAAGGCGGACGTGTACCGGCCCGACAGGCCCGGCAAGTACCCGGTGCTGTTCGCTCCGAGTCCGTACTCGAAGGAGGTCCAGGGCGCCTCGATGATGCCCAACGGCTTCTCCTACGCGCGCGGCTGGATCGAGTCGGGCGACTTCAACTTCTACGTGCGCCGCGGCTACGTGATGGTGATCGCCACCATCCGCGGCGCGCGCGGCTCGGGCGGCTTCTTCGGCAACATCGAACCGGATCCGCGCAGCGTGCAGGACCTGTATGACGCGATCGAGTGGCTCGCCGTGCAGCCCTGGTCGGACGGCAACGTCGGCATGAACGGCGTTTCCTATTTCTCCATGCTCGCCAAGCGCACGGCCGCGCTGAAGCCCCCGCACTTGAAGGCGATCTTCGCGCCCTACGGCTTTTCCGACGGCTACCGCGACCTGCTCTACCGCGGCGGCATCCTGGCGGCCGAGTTCACCGAGTACTGGCTGCGCCGCCAGGCGCCGTTTTTCGCCATCGACAACGCGCTGAAGAAGAAGTGGGGCGAGGAGCGCTACCGCCAGGGCCTCGCCGCGGCGCTCGCCGATCCCGAGATCGCGCAGAATCCGCTGCTCGCCGCCGCGCTGCGCGCGCCGGACGCGGGCGGCAACCCGATCCTGTGCGAGATCCTGCTCAACCCGCTGTGCAACGAATACTGGCAGGAGCGCCGCGTGCAGTTCGAGCGAGGCTGCGAGGTGCCCGCCTACCTCGGCGCCGACTGGGGGCTGTACGGCCTGCACCTGCCCGGCGACGTGCGCGCCTTCGAAGCGTGGAGGGGCCCCAAGCGCCTCACCATCGGCCCGCCGATCTACCTCGACCGGCCCTGCTACCAGTACGACTACGAGTCGCTGCGCTGGTTCGATCACTGGTTGAAGGGCATCGACAACGGGATCATGGACGAGAAGCCGGTGCAGCTCTTCATCGAGGGAACCGGCGAGTGGAAGGAGGCCGACGACTGGCCGGTGCCGGGGACCCGCTGGACGCCGTTCTACCTGCACAGGAACGGCCTGCTTTCGGAGCACGAGTTCTGGCCCAACGAGGGCTTCACCACCTACGAGGACTCGCCGTTTTCGCGCGGCGAGGCGCGCTTCTGGACCCCGCCCATGGTCGAGGCGACCGAACTGTGCGGCCCGGTGGTGCTGAACCTCTACGGTTCGACCACCGACACCGAGGTGTTCTGGTTCGCCACGCTGCTGCACCAGGACGCGGCGGGCCGCGAGCGCGTGCTCACCCGCGGCTGGCTGCGCGGCTCTCAGCGCCGCACCGACCCGCAGAAGTCAAGACCCTGGCAGCCCCATCACCCCCACGAGCGGCGCGAGCCGCTGAAACCGGGCGAGGTGTACGAGTTCAACATCGAGATCCGGCCGATCGGGATACAGCTCAAGCCCGGCGAGCGCATCGGCCTTCGCATCAAGAGCGCCGACAATGACCAACCCGGGAACATCACCGAGCACATCGGGATGGGCTGCATCGCCCGGCCCACCGCTTCGCACGTATCGGTGCACCACGACGCGCAGCGGCCCTCGCACCTGCTCCTGCCTGTCACCCGGGGCAACCGCATCGGCACCTTCATCTCCGGCGGGAAGCTGCCGCCGCTCGCCACACCCTGAGTCGCGGGGCCGCGCCCCCGGGGGGCGTAGCCCGCCCGCGCGGCGGCCAACCAGCCTTTGCGCCTTCGGCGCTGCGCGCCCGGGAGCGCCGCCGGCCCCGTTCAGCTCTTGCGCGAGGTCTTGGCGAAGAACTGCGCCATGACGGGCTCGACCTTGTCGCTGCCGCACTTCGGGCACTGATGCGCCCTTTCGTGCTCGCTCATGCGCTCGACAAGCTCGAACCGGTGGTCGCAATCCCTGCAACGGTATTCATAGGTCGGCATGACATCGCTCCGCTGGCCGGCTGCTCGAATGGAGGAGTCGCGCTCCATCGCCTCGATTGCACGTCCACTTTTACCCGAGCCGGCGGCGGCGGCGCTTGCCGCAGATCAAACGATTCGCTGCGGGACTCTGACGATCCGGCCGTGCGCGCGGCTCGCAGGCTCGTCCCGGACTCGCGGCGCTCGTTCCGGCCCGCCGGCAATCGTGTCAGAATCGCGCGAACAGCGCGCCCCCGGCCAACGTGACCACGCACCTCCAGCCCCGCGTCTCCGAGCTCCTGCTGCGCAACGTGCCGCTGTTCTCGATGCTCACGCAGGCGCAGTACACGTTGCTCACCGGCGTGGTCCAGCGGCGCAGCTTCCCGCGCGGCACCCGCATCATCCGCGCCGGGGAACCCACCAGCTCGCTCTACGTCATCATGTCGGGGCGCATGCAGGTGGTGGTGCAGGACGGAAAGGGCCGCGAGGTGATTCTCGCCATCCTGCGGCCGGGCGATTTCTTCGGCGAGATGGGTCTGATCGACGAACAGCCGCGCTCCGCGAGCGTGGTCGCGCGCGAAGCGTGCGAACTGCTGACGCTTGCCAAGCAGGACCTCCAAGCCGTGCTGGAGACGAACTTCGATCTCACCATGACGGTGGCGCGCGGACTGGTGAAGCGGCTGCGCGAAGCCGATGCGCGCATCGGCAGCCTGGCGCTGCTCGATGTCTACGGCCGGGTCGCCCAGGCGCTGCTGCACGAGTCCGAGATGGTCGAGGGCGAGCGCATCGTCTCGGGGCACCTGTCGCGCATCGACATCGCCAAGATGATCGGTGCCTCGCGCGAGATGGTCACCCGGGTGGTGAAGGACCTCGAGCGCCGCGGCCTGATCGAGGTGAGGGGCACGGACATCGTGCTGCGCGACCGGCTGTTCGCGCACAGCGACTGCTTCCTCTAGCAGCGTGATGCGAGGACGCCCGTGACGGCGCCCGGTTTTCGCGACAGCGCGCGGTTCGTCCGAGCGATGCGCGCGTCCTGCGTCCCCGGGAATGGGGGTTCGAAAGGGGCTGTGGCCCTTTTTGAATCAACCTGATAGGTCCCGGCGCGACCGGTGCGCAGCACATGGAAACAGGCAGTCCGCGGAAGAACTGACCGCCGCCGCTGGCACTGCGGCGAGAACGAGAATAATTCGAAATAACTCTCTTTCGTACCTTCCGTCCTCGCCCGCAACCTCCCTGGACGCTTGATCCAGATCAAGCCAGAGCGGCTTGCCGGGCGTAATTTGTGGATCGTATTGCGTTTTTCGGCGTTTTCCCGCCCTGGAGGCCAAGGATGGAGGTGCGCTGGGATGCCGTGGTGTGCGGCAACCCGTTCGGGATCGCTGCCCGGTGCGAGCCGGGCGGGAGCACGCGCGAGGGGCCGGTGCAGATCGAAGTGTGGCTCTTCGGCATGCTGCGCGGCCCGGGGATGGCGATGCCCGTCCGGCTCGAATTCCCCGCTGCGCCGACGCTGCGCGAGCTCGCCGCCGAACTGGGCCGGCGCCTTGAACCGGAACTCGCCGAGCGCCTCCTCGCCCCGCAGGGCGGGCTCTACCGCTATTGCCGAGCCTTTGCCGACGGGGTGCAGGTCGAATCGCCCGATGCGCGCGTCGGCGCGCCCGGCGCCCGGGCGCGGGTGGAAGTCATCATCCTCACCGCCGCGGAAGGCGGCTAGTCCGGGAAAGGACATCCGATGAACATTGCCAGCCCGGATTTCCTGGCCAAGGTGCAGGACAAGCGAGCGGACGATCGAGCCGAGGACGCCTGGATCCCCTCCTCCTGCGCACTGTGCTACGGCAGCTGCTCGATCCTCGCCCACCGCGTGAATGGCGTGGTGGTCAAGATCGAAGGCAATCCCGACAGCAGCATCGGCAAGGGACGCCTGTGCGGCAAGGGGGTCTCCGGCCTGATGTGCCACTACGACCCCAACCGGCTGCGCGTACCCCTGCGTCGGACCAATCCGAAAAAAGGCATCGACGAAGATCCGGGCTGGAAGGAAATCACCTGGGAAGAAGCGCTGGAGGAGATCGCGACGGTGCTCAAGCGGGTACGGGCCGAGGATCCGAGGAAGCTCCTCATCCAGCGCACCACCACGGTCACCGCCAGCCGCATCCCCTTCCAGACCTTCGGCGCCGCGTTCGGCACACCCAACATCTCCACCTCCGGCGGCGGCCTGCACTGCGGAAACGGGGCGCACCTGATCAGCGGCATCATGCACGCCTCCTGGAGCATCGTCCCCGATTTCCAGTACTGCAACTACGCCATGTACTTCGGCGCCTCCAAGGGCCACGGGGCGGGACACGCCTCCAACTCCAACATGGCCCTGGCGGCCGATGCGCGCGCGCGCGGGATGAAGGTGGTGGTGGTGGACCCGTTCTGCAACTTCGCCGCGGCGAAGGCGACGGAGTGGGTGCCGCTCAAGGTCGGGACCGATGCGGCGCTGGCGCTCGCGATGTGCCAGGTGATGGTGAACGAGCTGCGCATCTACGACGCGCCCTATCTCCAGGCGAAGACCAACGCGCCTTACCTCATCGGCCCGGAGGGTCGCTACGTGCTGGAGCCGGGCTCGCCCAGGCCCCTGGTCTGGGACGGCGAGAAGCGCGAGGCGCGGCCCTTCAGCGACGTGCCCGCCGCCAACATGGCCCTGGAAGGGGAGTTCGAGGCGAACGGGGTGAAGTGCCGCCCGGCGTTCGCTCTGCTGCGCGAGCACTTGAAGAAGTTCACTCCGGAGTGGGCGCAGAGCGTGTGTACCGTACCCGCGGCGAATATCCGTCGCCTGGCGAAGGAGTTCGCGACCGAGGCGCGCATCGGCAGCACCATCGTGGTGGAGGGCGTCACCCTGCCCTACCGGCCGGTGGCCGCGGTCGCCTTCCGCGGCAACCAGGGACACATCAATTCGGTCTACAACTTCTTCGCGGTGGACCTGCTCAACCAGCTCGTGGGGGCTGCCGACGTGGTCGGCGCCTGCCTCGGTTTCGCGCCCGCCTCGCTCGGCCACCCCGAGACGCAGCGGCCGCGCTACTTCCCAAAGGCCGGTCCGGACGGCCTGATGACGGTGGGCACCTGGATGGGCTACCACTACCCCTATCCGCCCGAGCGCCCGAGGATGCCGCAGAAGATGGGCCTGCAGGACCTGTTCTCTATCGGCATGACCTCGCCTTTCCTCGATGCGACCGACCGCGAGGCGATGTGGGAGAAGTTCGATCTGCCGTACCGTCCCGAGGTGCTGATCAACTTCGGCGCGAACCTGCTGCTCTCGATCGCCAACCGCAGGCCGGTCGAGGCCTCGCTTGCGAAGTACAAGTTCATGGTCTCGTTCGACCTGTACCTCACCGAGACCTCGAACTTCGCCGACATCGTGCTGCCGGACTGCAGCTACCTCCAGTCCTGGGATTCGCGCTCCATGATGCCCTTCATCCTCGCGCACCCCGCCGGCATGGGCGATTGGAGCTGGCCGATCCGCCAGCCGGTGCTGCCGCCCGAGGGCGAGCAGCGGCGCTTCAACGAGGTGCTGCTCGACCTCGCGGACCGCATCGGCATGCGCGCCGACGTGAATGCCGCGATGAACGCCTCGCTCAACCTCCAGGCGCCCTACCGTCTTGAGGGTGACCGGCGCTACAGCTACCAGGAGATCTGCGACATCGACCTCAAGTGCCACTTCGGCGAGGCGCATGGCCTCGCGTGGTTCAAGAAGCACGGCGTCATGACGTGGAAGAAGAAGCCCGAGGAGGTGTACTGGCGGCCGTTTCTCGACGTGCGCGTGCCGATCTACTGGGAATTCCTGCTCGGCATCGGCGAGGAGGTGGCCGCGATCGCCGAACCGAGGGGGCTGCCGATCCGGCGCGAGTTCTACCAGCCGCTGCCGGATTTCATCCCCTGCCGCTCGCACTGCTGTACCGCGCCGGGCTTCGATCTGTACGCCTTCTACTACCGCGACACCGTGCACACCAACAGCTACACGCTGGAGAACCCGTGGCTGGACGAGGCGGCCAAGCTCGACCCGTTCAGCTACACGGTGGCGATCCATGCGCAGGCCGGCCGCAAGAAGGATCTCGCCGACGGCGACCTGGTGTGGATCGAGACCGAGAGCGGCAAGAAGGTGAAGGGGCGCGTGCGCCTCACCGAGGCGATCCACCCGGAAGGCCTGGCCATCGCGGCCTGCGCCGGGCACTGGGGCGACGGCATGCCGGTCGCCAAGGGCAAGGGCGTGGGCTTCAACGCCCTGCTCGACCTGGACTGGGAGCACGTCAGCCCGGTCAATCTCAACCTCGATCTTTGCGTGCGCGTGAAGGTCACCAAGGCGGAGGCCGTATCATGAGATGGGGAATGGTGATTGACCTGAAGCGCTGCATCGGCTGCTACGCCTGCCAGCTCTCGTGCAAGGCCGAGCACGGCACCCCGCCGGGGGTGTTCTACGCGCGCGTGCTCAAGGTGGAGGAAGGCACCTATCCCT
>JADLDQ010000126.1 GCA_020846575.1 Burkholderiales bacterium | reverse complement strand
GCCTCGAACGGGCCGAACGGCGCTTGCACCTGCAGGCTGAGCAGGCGTGCGGTCCAGCGAGTCTGGCCGACGACCCGGCCTTCGAGCCACGTGCTCATTGAACGAACTTGTCGTTTCGCACTTGTCGTTTCACGCCAGAGGATTCGCGCCTGCACGGCCGGGGCGCGCCCGGCGGGCGAGCCCGCGGCTGCGCACCCGGAAATCGTTCACAGCCGGCGCGCCGCGCGCGCCGGGCTCAGGCCTTCTCGCGCCGGTACGGCCGCTCCAGCGTGAGCAGGACGATTCCAACCAGTGTCACGAGAACCCACAGTCTGAACCCTTCGGCATAGCTTCCCGTCACCTCCTGACTGACGGCCATGGCCGTGGTCATCACGAACCCGCACGCCGCTCCAGCCGCCTTGGCGAGGCCGCTGACCGCGCCGACCTCCGCGAAGTAAGTCGGAATCAGCTTGACCACGCACGCCGCCGCGGCGCCTGACAGCATCGCGAAACCGATCATGGCCGCCATCTGTATCGGGAACGATATCTCGTCGGCGAGCACCAGCGCGAGCAGCAGTTTGGGAACGAACAGGGCGATCAGCAGTCTTCTCGGGTCGTGGCGGTCCGACAGCCAGCCTCCGACCGGCCTCATGAGCGCGACCCCGGTGACCAGGATCGAGGTGTAGATCATGGACGCCTCTTCGCCCGGGATATCCCAGCGGTTGACCAGGTAGGTGGGCGCGAACGAAGAGAAGAACGTGAGAGTGCCGAACGACGCCCAGTACAGGTAGGCGATGATCCACACGAGGTATCCGGACGTATAGACCCTGGCGACCTGGCCGAAGGAGAGCTTCTTTGCCCGGCTCCGCGGCTCGGAGGTGCAGGTCCAGTACACCACGGCCATGATCAGGGTGGGAAATGCGAACACCAGAAACAGCAGGCGCCAGCCTTCGATGGGTCCCAGGGAGAGCTTGGGGGGCAGATCGCCGTAACCCGACGGTCCCCCCAGCACGCCCGTGATCAGTAAGGGCACGAAGACCATGCCCAGCACGATGCCGAAGTTGCCCAGGGCGTACACCCCGAGCGCGGTTCCCTGCCTGCTGCGCGGGTACCAGACCGATACGTGCGCGTTACCGACGACGAAACTCGCCCCGCCCAGACCGAGCAACATGCCGATGCACAGGAACGCGACATAACCGTCGGCGAACATCGCGGCGATCAGGGGCACGAGGAGGACCACCAGCAGGACCGAAAACACCGCCCTTCCACCGTACTGGTCCGCCGCCATGCCCAGCGGGATGCTGGCGGCGGAGGCGAAGAACGGCGGCATGGCCGCGATCAGCAGCGCCTGCGAGGGCGTGAAGTTGTACCACTTGATGAGAAACGGGCCGAGCGCGGCGAACACCGCCCACAGTCCGAACCCCAGCGTGAAGGCAGCCAGCGAAATCAGCAGCACTCGCGGGTTACCGGGAGGTTCCGCGCGTGCGTCGCTCGGCGACCCGCCCGGCTCGCTGCGCGCAGCGTGAATGCGTCTGTCGTGCATGTTCTGTCTCTGTCTGCCCCGCGTACTCGGCACGCATGAACGGGTGCGACCGGCCCCCTGGCGATATGCGATCCGGCGAGCGATCGCCGCCATCACTCGCGCGCGGGCACACCTTGCCCGGGCGCTTTCGCGCTCGAGAATTCCGGCGACGCCTTGCGCGCCCTTCCTCCGAGCGCCGGCAGGAAGAACCGCCGGTTCTCGGCGGGTTGGCGCTTCGCTGCCGATCGCCGCAAGCGCCCGGATTATAGGTAGCTCCCCGGAAAACAGCGACCCTCCCTCGAAGCGGCCCGGAGCCACGAGCAAGGTGCTTGCACGCAGAGGAGAGACGACGCGCGGGTGTTAGCATCGGACAATCCAGATCCACGGGAGGTGCCGGCATGAAGGTCAAGGTGGCGGCCGTCCAGGCCGAATCCGTCTATGGCGAGGAAGAGTGGCGCAACGTCGACCGGGCGATCCGCTACCTGGACGAGGTGAAGGCGATCGGCGGCGTGCGGCTGGTGTGTTTCCCGGAAGGCTATCCCGGCCCGGCGCACGGACCGCTCGACAGCAAGGGCAAGCTGAGCGCGCATCCCATCGATCTGCTGCGCGAGAAGATCCGCGAAGTCGGCCTCTACTGCGCCTGCTCCGACGTGACTGCGCACGAAGAGCTTCCCGGCGTGTACTACCTGTGCCACAAGCTGGTCGGTCCCGACGGCGAGATTCTCGCCGACCACCGCCGCAGCCAGCCGGATGAGCCCGAGCTCAACGAGTACCTGTTCGGCGGCAAGCGCCTGTTCGCGCCGGGTCCGGGGCCCACGGTGATCCAGACCGAGTTCGGTGCGGTCGGTCTGCTGATCTGCTCCGAACTGTGGGTCCCGGAGCTTCCCCGCATCGCCATGCTGATGGGCGCCGAGATCCTGATATCGCCCGTGAACGGCCACCACACGCCGTCGCTGCACCACGATGGCTCGTTCGACTCGCCGCTGTGGGAGACCTGGCGCTGCATCTCGCGCTGCCGCGCCGCCGAGAACAACCAGTTCGTGATCGTCACCCAGAACATGTTCAACCCGGGCTACGCGGGCGTCGGCCACATCGCCGGACCCGAGTCGATGCTCGCCGCGTTCAAGGGCACCGGCATCTTCAGCGCCGAGCTGGACATGGACCGGCTGCACTACCTGCGCCGCAACCTTTACGCCCACACCGACCTGGATTCGGGAGCGCTGCGTGCAAAGCAGCCCGTGCTCGGCACGCGACCCGGCCAACAGCGCATCCGGCGTCCCGAAATCTACGCAAAGCTGGTGGAGCCGCTGCCCACCGATTTCGACTACGCCTACTACCTGAAGGAGCTGGCGCTCCAGCGGCGGCTCGATACGGTGGCGGGGCCGCAGGCGGATTGAGGCCGGCGGGCGCGAATGCCGCTCCCGCAGTGGCCGCCCCCGCTGGAGATACCCTGTGAGCGGACCCGCGCGGAACGAACCGCCGCCACGGGCAGCGCGGCCGGCTCGTCTCGACTTATCCGGCATCCCGCTTGGCGTGTGTCGATGCCTTGATCGATCCGAACGCCAGGGTGAGGGCAGGCAACGCGGCTTCATCCCCGTCGCCACCGAGCGCGGCAGCCGGGCAGCTTCGACGCCGATCGTTTGCACGGCCGCGGCGCCGGGCCACGAGAACTGGCGATTGGCGTTCGGTGACGGCAGGTGGGAAAGCGCGTCGCCGCCCGCGCCAGGTGAGGACGGATCGGCTCGCCGGCGACCGGCACTCGCCCAGACCCATTCGCCATCAACCGCGCGAACCGGGCACTGGGGACGCGGTACGGGCGCCCAGCCGCAAGGGGGGCTCACCGCGCGGCTGCACCGGGAACTGGAGCGCCCAGAGCGCGAGCGGCCGGCGCGTCCGGTCGCTCGCGCGGGCGGCCGATTGCGCCGTCACGGTAATCCAGGCAGACTCCGCGTTTAGTCGGTGCCGTGCACTTTGTCTACCGGGGGGAATCATGAGCCTGTTCGGGATGTTCGGCGCGGAAAAGGCGGCGGAAGGCGAGGGTGACAGGGCCGTTCAGGGCAGCCCTGGGGGCGAGAAGCATGAGCCGCCGCGCTTCGATCCAATACCCGTGCTCGAGAAGGCGGGCGTCACGACCGAGCAGCGGGATCGTGTCGAACGCACGCTGGAGCTGCTGAAGGCCCTACCCGCGGAATCGCCCGCCGAAGTCCGCAAGGGCATCGTCGAGGCCTCCCTGAAGGCCTTCGACATCTCGATCGGTGCGATCGTGGAGGCCGCCAACGCGCAGCTGGCGGCGTTCAGGAGCTTCATCGCGACCGGGCACAAACAGCTCGACGATCAGACCCGCAAGAGCAACGAGCGCATCGCCCATCTCCAGGCCGAGATCGCCAAGCTCCAGCGGCAGATGGAGATGGCGACCTCCGACCAGGCCACCCTCGATCAGGCGGCGATCGCTGCGAGCGAGCGCGTGCGCCCCGTGCTTGCGTTCTTCGGAGAAGCGATGCCACGGGTCGAACACGCCGCTCGGGATTCTCCGGCGGCGTCGATGAACAGGTGAAAGGCGGACCGCGGGGTGCGACCAGCGCCCCCGGCCAGCAGGCGAGGGCGCCCCGCGCCGATCGCGCGCTCCTCGGGAAGTCGAAGCAGACCGTGTAGCCCACCTGCGGCATGCGCCGCAGCCCGCCGCGGTGAGCAATGCACGCATCGCGGAGCGACACAGTCGATGCTTCGTGTGCAGCGTGCATCCTGTTGCACTTGAGGCAGCGGCGCCTCGGGTAACCCGGCCCTCCTTCGCCTGCGGCAGGTGTACTTTGCGCCAGGTGTACTTTCCGGGCCGCGTTCCCCGATATGGCGCGCGGCGCGGAACGGGCGGGTCCGCGCACCGGGGCTCCATGCGCAACCGCCCGTTCGCAGGTCAGAGAGGACATCCCATGATTCGTACACCGCTCCCCACCACGCTGGTCGGCAGCTACGTGCAGCCGGACTGGTTGATCGACCGTGAGCGGCTGCGCGGCCGTCTGCCGCCGCGGGTGCGCGCGCGCGAACTCTGGAGAGTACCGGAGGATCTGCTGAAGTGCGCCCAGGACGACGCGACCGCGCTGGCCGTATTCGACCAGCTGCGCGCGGGAATCGACATCATCGGTGACGGCGAGGTACGCCGCGAGAGCTACTCCAACCGTCTCGCCAACGCGCTGGAGGGCATCGACATCGACAATCCCGGCACGGCCGTGGATCGCACGGGCAAGGTCAATCCGGTGCCGCGCGTGGTCGGACCGATCCGCCGTCGCGCGCCGATCGAGAGCGCCGACATCGCGCACCTGCGGCGCCTGACCGACAAGCCGCTCAAGATCACGCTGCCCGGGCCCTTCACCATGGCGCAGCAGGCGCAGAACGACTACTACCCCGACGAGCGCAGCCTCGCCCTCGCCTATGCGGAAGCCGTCAACGAGGAAGTCCGCGATCTGTTCGCCGCCGGTGTCGACGTGGTCCAGCTCGACGAACCCTACGTGCAGGCGCGTGCGGAGAAGGCCAGGGCCTACGCCGTGGAAGCCATCAACCGCGCCGTGGCCGGCGCGCGCGGCCTCACGGCGCTGCACAACTGCTTCGGCTACGCGCGCGTGCCAGGCAACCACACCAGGAAGCCCGACGGCTACTCCTTCCTCGCCGAACTGGCGGCGAGCGCCATCGACGTGATCTCGATCGAGGCGGCGCAGCCGCGCCTGAAGCTCGAGGTGCTGCGCCAGCTCGGCGACAAGATCGTGATGCTGGGCGTACTCGACCTCGCCGACCTGCGCGTCGAGACACCGCAGCAGGTCGCCGAGCGCATTCATGCCGGGCTGGACTACCTCCCCGCCGAGCGGCTGTGGGTCGCGCCGGACTGCGGCTTGAAGTACCTGCCGCGCGAGGTCGCCTGGGGCAAGATGCGTGCGATGGTGCTCGGCGCCGCCCTGGTGCGCAACGAACTGTTCCCATCCCTTTCCTCGAGCGTGGCGTGCG
>JADLDQ010000439.1 GCA_020846575.1 Burkholderiales bacterium | reverse complement strand
CCTTGGCCGCCAGCAGAATCACGCTGGCGCGCTGGCGCGCCCGAGCCTCGACACGCCTTCGCTTGGACAACACGCGCAGCTCACGCTCCGCGTGCGCATCGAGCTTGACACGGTCGGCAACTCTCATGGCTTCAGCCTCCTGAAGCGTCAGAGTGCATCCGGGCATATAAGTTCAATTATTTATAGCGCAGTACACTAGCGTGATTGAAGTGGCTCGCGGCGAGCACGGTCGTCGTGGACGCATGGAGATCCACACGCGAGCTGACCTGGAATGTGTGGAATAACGGGTTTTATTGCGCCGGCTGCCAGTGCGGGCTGTAGGGTGGCCGAGATTCAGCGCATGGCGGACCGGCTCGCGCGCCGCGGCCCCGACGACGCCGGCACTTGGTGCGACCCGCAGGCCGGCATCGCCCTCGGACACCGGCGCCTGTCGGTGCTCGATCTCTCGCCGCAGGGCCACCAGCCGATGGTGTCGCATTGCGGCCGCTACGTGATCGTGCTGAACGGGGAGATCTACAACCACCTCGATCTGCGCCAGCGCCTCGACCCCATCGACTGGCGCGGGCACTCGGACACCGAGACGCTGCTCGCCTGCTTCAGCCGCTGGGGCGTGCGGGACACGCTGCCGCTCACGGTGGGGATGTTCGCCTTCGCCGTGTGGGACCGCGAGGAGCGGCGGCTGACGCTCGCGCGCGACCGCATGGGGGAGAAGCCGCTGTACTGGGGCACGCTGCCCTCGGGCGAGTTCGTGTTCGCGTCCGAGCTGAAGGCATTGCGCGCCCACCCGAACTGGGCGGGCGAGGTCGACCGGGACGCCCTGGCGCTCTTCCTGCGCCACGACTACGTCCCGGCGCCCCGGTCCATCTACAGGGGAATCGGGAAACTGCAGCCCGGGCGCTGGCTCAGCGTGGCGGCGGACGGCCGGCGCGAGGAGGGCGAGTACTGGAGCCTCCCGGGAGCCGCACGCAGTGGGGAGGAAGGGCGCGGGCAGCCGCTTTCGGATGCCGCGGCGGTCGAGCGGCTCGAGGCGCTGCTCGGCGACGCTGGGCGGCAGCAGCTGCTCTCGGACGTGCCGCTGGGCGCGTTCCTGTCCGGGGGGGTGGATTCCTCCACGGTGGTCGCGCTCATGACGCGGCACGCGACCGCGCGGGTGCGCACCTTTACCATCGGCTTCGACGAAGCGGGCTTCAACGAGGCGGAGCACGCCAAGGCGGTCGCGCGCCATCTGGGCACCGAGCACACCGAGCTCTACGTGAGCGCGGCGGACGCGCTTTCGGTGATCCCGCAGCTGCCGGCGATCTACGACGAACCCTTCGCCGACGCGTCGCAGGTGCCGACCTTCCTCGTGGCGCGCATGGCGCGCGAGCGGGTCACGGTGGCGCTCTCGGGCGACGGCGGCGACGAACTCTTTCT
>JADLDQ010000125.1 GCA_020846575.1 Burkholderiales bacterium | reverse complement strand
TGCGCGCGGGTCGGGTTGCGCGCGGTTCAAGTTGCGCGCGGTTCAAGTTGCGCGCGGGTCGAGTTGCGCACGGCCCGGGTTGCGCGCGGGTCGGGTTGCGCACGGCCCGGGTTGCGCGCGGGTCGGGTTCCCCGCGGGTCGGGATTGCGCCTCGCACAGTGCGAGGCGCCGTGCCGCGAGCGCCCGGGCGGGAGCACCCGCCGTATGATGGAGCACCGCCGGGAGCGATCACCTCATGGCCAGCTATACCTCTGAAGAGACCAAGGACTGGGCCCGCGCCACCATGCGCGGCGTGTGCAACGTGTTGATGCCCTCGTTCTCGCAGGACCTCAAGCGCCTCAACGAGAAGGCGATCCGCCATGACGTGCGCAAGTGCAAGGCGCTGGGCTTCTGGGGTTCGCTTGCCGTTTCCGAGTGCGGCACCACGGCCGATGAGTACGTCCGCTTCGTGGAGATCGCCGTCGACGAGGGGGGTGCGGACTTCCACGTCATGGTGCACGCCAGCTTCGACACCATCGACGACACCATCCGTATCGCGCAGGCCTGCGCTTCGGCGGGGGCCGATACCCTGCTGCTGTCCTACCCTCCGACCTTCTATCCGGCCTCCGACGAGGACGTCTACCAGTACTCGATGAAGGTGATGGACGCGGTGCCGCTCGCCACGGTGATCTTCGCGGTCCATCTCTGGAACTACCAGCGGCTGCACCCCGCGGAGCTTTCCCCGCAGCTCATCGCGCGCCTGGCCGACCACCCCCGGGCGGTCGCGGTCAAGTGCGAGGGCGGCGGAACGGGCAACGGCGCGCACGCGGACGTGCTGCGCCTGTGCGGCAGGAAGCTGCTGCTCTCCGACCCGCGCGAAGGCACCGCCCCCGGCCACATCCAGTGGTTCGGCATGCAGTGGATGGGGACGAGCCTGTTCCAGTACTTCGGGGACGCCGTGCCCCGCTACTTCGAGCTCATGCACGAGAACCGCTGGGAGGAGGCGATGCAGATCTACTGGCGCATCCACCCGGCGCGGACCGCGCGCGCCGCCGATACCCAGTCCTACGCCGGGGCGCACTTCATCCACCGCGCGAGCTGGAAGTACATGGAGTGGCTGGTCGGTTTCAACGGCGGCGGCCTGCGGCTGCCGACCATGCGCCTGAACGACGCGGCGACGCGGCGCCTGGCCGATGCCGCGATCCGTTCGCGCATCATCGACAAGGCGCCCGGGACGCTGGCGGACTTCTTCGCCGGCCGCAACCCGATGTAGGCGCACGCGATGCTGCTGCTCAGGCACGAGGCGGTCCAGGAAGCGATGCAGTCGGCCCAGGTCATCGATGCACTGGAGCGAATGCTCTCCCGCCCGGGTGCGGGGATGCTGGCGCTGCCGCCGCGGCTCACCGTCGAGGACGAGCGGGGCGGATTCCTGCGCCTGATGCCGGTGATCGCCTCCGACACGGGCTACGCCGGCTTCAAGGCGATGAACCTGCACCCCGCGTACGGCGTGCGCTACATGATCGCCATGATCGCGCTGGCCAACGGCGAACTGGCGGCGCTGCTGGACGCCGACTGGATCACCGCCTACCGCACGGCGGCGACCGCCGCGATCGCGGTGCGCCACCTCAAGCCGCGCGCGGCGCAGACGCTGGCGGTGATCGGTTCCGGCACCCAGGCGCGCGCTCTCCTCGACGCGGTCTCCCGGGTCCTCGCGCCGCGGCGGGTGCTGGTCTACAGTCCCACCGCCGCGAACCGCGAGCGCTTCGCCGCCGAGATGGCCGCACGGCTCGGGGTGTCCATCGAGGCGGCCGCCAGCGCCGAGGAAGCGACCCGGGACGCCGGCGTGGTGCTGAGCGCCTACAGGGCGAAGTCCACGCCGCTCATCCACGCGGCGATGGTGCGCCCGGGAGCGCTGGTGTGCGGCATCAGCTCGGTGCGTCCCCGGCACCGCGAAGTCGACGTGTCGCTCTGGGAGGCGAGCCGCGTGGTGGTCGATGACCTCGCGCACGTGCGCGAATCCGGAGACGGCCGCGCCGCCGCCGAACGCGGACTGTGCGGCGAGGAGAACGTCTGCGAGTTGTGGCGGGTGCTTCGCGATGCGTCGCTGGGAAGGCGCTCCGAAGACGAGCGTGTCCTGTTCAAGTCGGTGGGGACCGCCGAGCAGGACATCGCGCTGGCGGCGCTGGTGATCGAGCGCGCCACGGCGCGCGGGCTGGGCGAGCAACTGGGCGAGTTTCCCGCGCTGCGACCGATACAGTCCGAGAGCGATCGCGCCCGCCTTTGCGGGAACCCGCGCTGATTTCCGGCGCGGGCAGGCCGCTCGCGGGGCGGCCCCAGGGGCGTCGCTGAACCGAAACGGATGACGACATGACATCGAAGACGGGAATCACCGGGGTGCGCAGCGTCGATTTCGGTCTGCCCGACCTGGAGACGGCGGCGCGCTTCTACGAGGACGTCTGGGGTCTCGCACCGGTCGCCGGGAGCGATGACCGGATCTACCTGCGCGGCACGGGGCCGGATTTCTACATCCTCGCACTGCATCGCAACCCCGAGCCCAAGCTGCTGCGCATCGATCTGAACATCGAATCGCGCGCCCGCGCGGACGCGCTGCACGCGTCGCTCGCGGCGGCCGGACTGGCCGAGATCACCCCGCCGGGGTCCATCTCGGAGCCCGGCGGCGGCTACGGATTCACGTTCCGCGACGCGGAGGGCCGGGTGATGCGGGTCCTCGCCGAGGCCGAGCGGCACGCCGCCTGCGCGGACCGAGCCGACTTCCCCAGGAAGATCACCCACGTCGTGTTGAACAGCCCGGATCGCACCGCGGCGTTCTTCACCGAGCAGCTCGGATTCAGGCTGATAGACCAGACCGGCACCATCACCTTCCTGTGCTGCGGCAGCGACCACCACAGTATCGCCTTGTACTGGACGCCATCGCCTTCGGCCAACCACGTGGCGTTCGAGATGCCCGACCTGGATTCGGTCATGCGCGGCGCGGGGCGAATGCTCGATCATGGCCACGAGATCGCCTGGGGCGTCGGACGGCACGGACCGGCGAACAACGTGTTCTGCTATTTCATCGGACCGGGCGGATTCGTCATCGAGTACACCAGCGAGGTCGAGCAGGTCGACGAGAACTACAAGGCCGGCACGCCGCAGGACTGGACCTGGCCGCCGC
>JADLDQ010000124.1 GCA_020846575.1 Burkholderiales bacterium | reverse complement strand
GCCGCTTCTCCCCCGGCCGCTTCTCCACCGGCCGCTTCTCGCCGTCTCAGCGGCCAGGCGCCGATGTGCAAGCGCAGCGAATAGCCGGGCTCGAAGGCCTCGTCCAGCTCGCGGCGGAACGCGCCGCCGGCGTACAGGCGCGCGACCTCGTACTCGTCCTTGCAGGCGAGCAGCCGGAAGTAGGCGCCGGCGGCGGCGCGCGCCATGGCATCGCCCAGGCCGGTGCCCGCTTCCGCATCGCGGATCCGGGCGATAAACGCCTCAAAGCGCGCCGCGAGCGCCTCGTCCTGGTAGCCGCTCAGGTGCGCCGCGCGCTGCGCGACCAGCTCCTCGAGGCTGCGGGGGCGCGGCGAGCCGAGCGCCGCCCGCGAGTCCACCTGCGCCTGCGCCGGCTGCGCGAGCCGTTCGAGAGCGCGCGGCGCGTGCGCCGCGCGCCGTCCCCAGTCGAAGGCGTCGCGGTTCTGCGCCACGGCCGCGCCGTTCAGCTCGATGGCGCGCTCGAGCGCCGCGTGCGACAGCGGCACCCAGCCCTTCTGCCAGGCATATCCGAGGAGGAACACGTTCTGCGCGACGGCCTCGCCGCATAGCGCGAGCGCCAGCCGCGCCGCGTCGACGAACTCGACGCGGCCCTCGCCGCAGGCGCGCTCCAGGCTCGCTTCGAGATCGCCCGCGTGCGCGTCCCAGTCCGGATTGCGGGCGAATTCGCCGCTCGGGGTGAGCGCACGGTTGACCACCGCGCGCGAGCGCCCCGCGTCCATGCGGGCGAGCACCTCGGCGCCCGCCGCGACCAACAGGTCGCAGCCGAGCAGCGTGTCGGCCTGCCCCGCGACGATGCGCGTCGCGTGCAGGCGCGAGGGACGGTCCGCGATGCGCACGTGCGACAGCACCGCGCCGTACTTCTGCGCGAGCCCCGTGACGTCGAGCACCGTCACCGCGCGCCCGTCCAGGTGCGCCGCGGTGCCGAGGATCGCTCCCAGCGTCACCACCCCGGTGCCGCCGATACCGGCCACCAGCACATTGAAGGGCGCCTGCGCGAGCAGCGGCAGCTCGGGCGCCGGCAGCCCCGCGGCCGCAGACGGGCGCGCGCCTTGCGCTGCGTCCCCCTCGCGCGCCCGCGGCCTGCCGCCCACGACCGTGACCAGGCTCGGGCAGAAGCCCTCCAGGCAGGACAGGTCCTGATTGCAGGAGGACTGGTTGATGCGGCGCTTGCGCCCGAGCGCGGTTTCCACGGGCTCCACCGCGAGGCAGTTCGATTTCTCGTTGCAGTCGCCGCAGCCCTCGCACACCGCGGTGTTGATGAAGACGCGGCGCGCCGCCTCGGGATCCCGGCCGCGCTTGCGCTGGCGCCGCTTCTCGGTGGCGCACATCTGGTCGAAGATCAGCACCGAGACGCCGCGCTGCTCGCGCAGTTGCCGCTGCACCGCCTCCAGCGCGCCGCGCCCGTGCAGGCCGACGCCCGGCGGCAGCGGCGCCGCGTGGTAGCGCTTCGGGTCATCAGCCACCACCTCGATGCGCGATGCGCCCTCGGCCTTCAGCTCCGCGGCGATCTGCGCCACCGTGAGGCCGCCCTCGATCGGCTGGCCGCCGGTCATGGACACCGCGCCGTTGCACAGCAGCTTGTAGGTGATGCGGGCGCCCGCGGCGATCGCCTGGCGCACCGCGAGGATCCCGGAATGGTAGTAGGTGCCGTCGCCGAGATTGGCGAACACGTGCGGCTCGTCGGTAAACGGCGCCTGCCCGACCCACGTCACCCCTTCCCCGCCCATCTGACACAGGGTGTCGGTGGCGCGGTTCATCATCGTCGCCATGCCGTGGCAGCCGATGCCCGCAAGCGCTCGGCTGCCCTGGGGCACGCGCGTGGAGCGGTTGTGCGGGCAGCCGGCGCAGAAGTGGGGCGCGCGCGGCGGCGCCGGCCGCAGTTCGGCCCGGGCACCGGCCTGCGCGGCGATACGCTGCGCGCGCGCGGCGAGCGCCTCGCCGGCGAGGCCCAGCACAGCCATCCGCCGCTCGATGATTGCGGCGATCCGCGGCGGATCGAGTTCTGCGGCGACCGGCACGAGATTCTCGCCGCGCTCGGGCGCCCATTCCCCGCTTTCGCCGAACTTGCCGACCACGCGCGGCCGCTCGCCCGGCGGGCGGTGGTACAGCGCCGACTTCACCTGGTTCTCCAAGAACGGCCTCTTCTCCTCGATCACCAGGATCTCTTCGAGCCCGCGGGCGAAATCGCACAGCGCCTGCGTCTCCAGCGGCCAGACCATGCCCAGCTTGAGAATGCGCACGCCGGCCGCGGCAGCGCAGGCGGCGTCCAGCCCCAGTTCCCCCAGCGCCTCCTCGACGTCGAGGAACACCTTGCCCGCGCAGACAATGCCCAGTCGCGCCCCGGGTGCATCCGCCAGGGTGCGGTCGATGCGGTTCGCGCGGCAGAACGCGAGCGCCGCGTACAGCCGGTGGTTGAGCAGGCGCTCCTCCCGCGAGAGCGCCGACTCGGACAGGCGCAGGTTCAGGCCGCCCGCGGGCAGCGCATGGTCCGCGGGCAGCGACGCGCAGGGCCGGGCGGGATCGATCTCCACCGTCGCGGCGCTCTCGATGATGTCGTTCACCAGCTTCAGCGACACCCAGCAGCCGCTGTAGCGGCTGAGCGCGAATCCGAGCAGTCCGTAGTCGAGGATTTCCTGCACCGATGCCGGATAGAGCATCGGGATGCCTGCCCCCGCCATGAAGGGCTCGGACTGGTGCGCCAGCGTCGAGGACCGCGCCCCGTGGTCGTCGCCGGCGAGCACCAGTACGCCGCCGCGGGGCGAACTGCCCGCGGCGTTGCCGTGCTTCAGGGCATCGCCCGCGCGGTCCACGCCCGGCCCCTTGCCGTACCAGATGCCGAACACGCCGTCGCAGCGTGCACCGGGCCGCGACTCCACCTGCTGCGTGCCCCACAGCGCGGTCGCGGCCAGTTCCTCGTTCACCCCCGGCTGGAAGCGCACGCGCTGGCGCTCGAGATGCTTCGCCGCCCGCCACAGTTCGAGGTCGTAGCCGCCGAGCGGAGAGCCGCGGTAGCCGCAGATGAAGCCGGCGGTATCCAGACCCGCGGCGAGATCGCGTGCGCGCTGCAGCATCGGCAGGCGCACCAGCGCCTGGATGCCCGAGAGGTAGACGCGCCCCGACTCGCGCGTGTACTTCTCCTCCAGGGTGTAGCCTGCGCCCGGGGGCGGCTCGACCGGTGCGTTCATGCGCGGTTCTCCCTGTGCATTGCGTAGCGCGTGCGACCGCCATGCAGGCGCGGGCTGGCGCGAGCCGCGGGAAATGGCTATCCTCGGTCCATGACCGACACGCTGTTTTCCCGCATCATCGCCGGTGAACTGCCGAGCCACAAGGTGTACGAGGACGAGAAGG
>JADLDQ010000123.1 GCA_020846575.1 Burkholderiales bacterium | reverse complement strand
TTCCTTGTCGGCATTGGGCCCGGTGGACCCGGTGCCGCGTTGCACCCGGACGGAAGTCCGGCCGAAGGCTTCAGCGGGATGCGCGCGGCGCCGGCGCGCCGCGCGCTTCAGGCGCCGCGCCGGCGCCGCGGCGGGTGCGCCCGCACCGCCTCCTCGACCACCTCGGTGCCCCAGCCGGGGCGCGACGGCAGCACCAACTGGCCGTTCTCGATCTGGGGCGGGTGGGTGAACAGTTCGTCGCGCCAGGGCACCTCGTCCACGTCGTACTCCATGATGCGGTAGTTCGGGATCGAGGCGCAGAAGTGCGCGCTGATGTGGCTGGAGAGGTGGCCGGCGAAATTGTGGGGCGCGCAGTCGACCTCGAAGGCATCGGCGAGAGCGGCGATGCGCACCGACTCCCACAGGCCGTTCCACTGCACGTCCACGATGGCCACGTCGCAGGCGTAGTTGACGAGGTAGGGCCGGAACTCCTGCAGGCCGTGGATGGTCTCCAGGGAGGCGATCGGGGTCGAGGTCGCGCGGCGAAGCGTCGCGAGCGCCATGGGATCGTGGATGTCGCACTCCAGCCAGGTGAGATTCAGGGGCTCGAGCGCCTTGGCGACCCGGATGAAACCCTCGGTGCGCTGGCTGAAGTTGAGGTCCATGTGCAGGCCCGTGTCCGGGCCCGCGCCGTCGCGGAACGCTTCGAGCACTTCGCGCATGTTGCGCAGGAGCCTCGCGCCCGGGTGGCGCGCGAGGAAGTCGGGCGCCATGCGGAACCCGGGATTGAAGGGCGGATCTTCCGGCCCGAGCGCGAGCGGGTTGGTCTTGAGCGCCTTGAAGCCGCGCGCCTTCACCTGCGCGCCCAGCGCCCTGATGTCATCCAGGGTGCGGATCGGCGCCATCCCCAGTTCGCCCTCGAAGTAGTCGCGCCGCCACACCCGGAAGCTCGCGCAGTGCGACCAGTACAGGTTGATGCGCTCGCGGAACGGCCCGCCGAAGAGCGAGCACACCGGCACGCCCAGGGCTTTCGCCTTCACGTCCAGGCAGGCATTCTCGATCGCGGCGATCGCTTCGTGGTTGACGCCGCCCATCGACATGCGGGTGAGCGCGCGCAGCGACGCCGCGAGCCTGCCCGTCTGGCGCGGGTCCATGCCCGTGGCCACCGTCGCGAAGCGCGCGATGAGGTCGGAGGTCGAATTCGGCGCGCCGAAATCCTCGTTGTACTCCGACCAGCCCACCAGGCCCTCGTCGGTGGTGAGCTTGAGAAAGGAGAAGTCGCGCCAGCCGGCGTCGGCCTTCAGGGTCTCGATCTTGGCGATGCGCATTTCATATCCTCCGCGCCGCACGCCGCCGCAGCGGCCGCACCCCCTACCGCGTCGCTGCCGGCAGGCAGTGTTCCACCAGCCGCACCCAGTAGGAGCCGCCCACCGCGAGCGCCTCGTCGTTGAAATCGTAGCCCGGGTTGTGCAGCATGCAGCCGGGCTGGCCCTCGCCCTGGCCGTTGCCCATCAGCACGTAGCAGCCGGGTTTGTTCTGCAGCATGAAGGCGAAGTCCTCGGCGCCCATGGTGGGCTGGAACTGGCGGTGGACCCTGTCCTTGCCCACCAGGTCCTCGAGCACGCGCGCGGCGATCTCGGTCTGCTCGGGCCAGTTGACCAGGGGCGGATAGCCGTGCAGGTAGCGCACCTCGACCTGCACCCCGTGGGCGGCGGCGACGCCCTCGCACACGCGGCGGATACCCGCCGCCATGGCCTCGACCACTTCCGGCTTGAAGGCCCTCACGGTGCCGCGCAGCACGGCTTCCTCGGGAATCACGTTGTAGGCGTCGCCCGCGTGGAACTGGGTGACGCTGAGCACGGCGCTGTCCACCGGGTGCACGGCGCGCGAGACGAGCGTCTGCAGCGCCTGCACCATGGCCGTGCCGGCCACGATGGCGTCCGTGCCCAGGTGCGGCATCGCCGCGTGGGTCCCCCGGCCGCGCACCACGATGTCGAACTGATCGGCGCTGGCCATCAGCGGTCCCGCCATGACCGCGAAGTGCCCCACCGGCAGGCCCGGCCAGTTGTGCAGGCCGTAGACCGTGTCCATGGGGAACTTCTCGAACAGACCCTCATCGATCATCACCCGAGCGCCGCCCTCGTGCTCCTCGGCCGGCTGGAACACCAGGCGCACCGTACCGTCGAAGCGGCGCGTCTCGGCGAGCACGCGCGCCGCGCCCAGCAGCATGGCGGTGTGGCCGTCGTGGCCGCAGGCGTGCATCCGTCCCGCGTGGCGCGAGCGGTGCTCGAAGGTGTTGGTCTCCTGGATGGGCAGGGCGTCCATATCGGCCCGCAGCCCGATCGAACGCCCGCCCGAGCCCGCGCGCAGCGTGCCCACGACGCCGGTAGCGGCCAGCCCCCGGTGCACCTCGATGCCGCAGGCGCTCAGTTCCCGCGCCACGATGTCGGAGGTGCGCCGCTCCTCGAAGGCCAGCTCCGGGTGCGCGTGCAGGTCGCGGCGGATGCCGGCGAGTATCGGGCGATAGTCCTCGAGCTGGCGCAGGAGCTTCATGCGAGGATGGGGCGGTCGGCGAAGCGGGAAGGATAATTCAAGAGCGCGCCGCAGTCTTTTCCAAATCAGGTATGAGCCTGGAGCGGTGGTGGGATGGCGACGTTGAGAGGGTCGATCTGTTGGTGGAGGTAAGAGTGCAGGGGTGTTTGGTTATTGGGGTCTTATCAGTAGTGTCCGGTTAACTTTCGAACAGATTCAGGACCGGCCGCCCGCGAAAGTCTCTGGCGATCACACTATCCACACCGGGGCGGGGACGGGTTCGTACATCCTGCTGCCGGTGCTGACGGCGTAGGTGGAAGGCGCCGGTGGGGCCGGGCACGGTCGGTCCGGCCCGCGGGGCGAATACTCGGGGCACCCATCCGCGCGATCGACGAACGACATTCCATGGGAAACGCCAACGCTCCCGAAGCCCTCGCGCTGCGCTGGGCCGAGGTGATCAACGACCGGTCGCTGCGCGATCTTCCCTACAAGATCGAGCTCAACAGCTGGGGGAAGA
>JADLDQ010000438.1 GCA_020846575.1 Burkholderiales bacterium | reverse complement strand
GCGCGTCATGGCGACGTAGAAGAGGCGTCGCTCGTCCTCGATGGTGCCCTCGAAGCGCGGCTGGTCCTTGACGCCGTTGCGCGGCAGCAGGTGCCAGACGTTGCGGCCGCCGGGCTTCTTCGCAGGGAACCGGTTCTTGAGCAGCGCAGGCACGAACACCACCGGCCACTGCATTCCTTTGGCCTGGTGTATGGTCATGATGCGCACCGCGTCGAGGTTGGCGTATTGGTTGTCCTGCCAGCCCTCCGGGTACGCATCCTCGGCTCGGTATTGGAGGAAGTCAGCAAACGATGCGTACTTCTCCACCGGCTTCGAGTGGAAGTGGATTGTCTCGAAGTCGGAGATGACCTGGCTGAACTTGCCGAGGTTGTAGAACACGACCTCACCGCGGCCATTCGGCACTCGCTCCTCGCGAACCCCTGCTTCGTCCAGGAAGTTGAGGAAGGTGCGCTGAATCGAATACTGGCCCCAGCGCTTCTGGTCTTCATCGATGAGCGCCGCCTTTGCGGTGGCGGCTGCCTTGACTGCGGAGCGCAGCGCCGCCGGTTCGAGTCCCAGGTTCGCGGAGCCCCACGCCTGCTCGACCGCTGCCTCGTCGGGACCGTGATCGCCCATGAAGTAGAAGAGCTGGCGCGCCGCCTCGGCCTCGGCGGTGCCGAAGAGGTTTGCCATCCCGGTCACCACGAACGGGATACCGGCAGCCTGAAAGGCATCGGTGATCGACTCGGCGTTCGCCTTCACGCTGCGGAGAAGGACCGCCATGTCCGACCAGGATAGGCCACGCTCCGTACCGTCCTCCATAAAGGCCACCCCGCGGAGAGACTGGGCCGCCGCGGCGATGTGCTGCGCCTCGTCGGCCGGCGTCCCGAACGACAGCGCGACGATGTCGCCAGGTTCGGAGGCCTGCGCACCCGTCGGCTTCATCGCCTTCGGCAGCCGCGCCGCGTTCTGCTCGATGAACGGACGCGCGGTCTCGACGATCCCGTCGCTCGACCGGAAGTTCTCCTCGATCGGGATCTGCTCGACGCCCGGGTAGCGCTTAGCGAAGGTCAGGATGTTCTCGACGTCGCTGCCGCGCCACTGGTAGATGGTCTGGTCGTCGTCACCGACGACGCAGATGCGTGCGCCTAGCTCATGCAGGGACCAGGCGATCCCTTCCTGCACTGGGTTCACGTCCTGGTACTCGTCGACGATCACGTACTTGACCCGTTCGGCGAGACGATCGCGAACCCCGTCGTCGTTCGTCAGGACTCCGACGGCCGTCTCGAGGATCGAGGAGTAGTCGAGGTAGCACCGTTGATCGAGCAGGTTCTGATAGCTCTCCAAACCAGCCACGATCGAGCAGCCGTTGAGGTTGGCCTCGTTGAGATCTGCCTCGCGCAGAATCGACAGCGCGCCGATGTAGTGTTTCGTGTCCCGGTAGCGTTTGAGGGCGACACCCGTGAGGTCGGTCGACGTGGTAAGACCGCTCTGCTTGCTGTGCCGATCCACGAACAGGCCCTGCTGTACCTCGTTCAAGACCTCGTACTTGAGGTACTTCGGCGTCTCGCTCTTCAGCAGCTCGAGACAGAAG
>JADLDQ010000122.1 GCA_020846575.1 Burkholderiales bacterium | reverse complement strand
GCCGACGAAGGGCTTCACCACGCGAATAGACGCCGGATCCATCTTCAGGCACTCGGCGAGCGTGAGGTGCACGTAGTAGGGTACCTGCGACACCGACTGGCTGGTGAGCCGCCCGGACTCCGGATCGTACGAGGCGAGGGCGCAGTCGGGCTCCATCTGCGCGTGCGCCACCTCCTCGTAGTGAAAGCTTTGCTCGCGCACCAGGTCGGCAGCGGCGAAACCGCCATCGACATCGCCGAAGCTGTCCTTCACCTCGCGCTCGATGTTCCCCGGCTTGTTGTCGTGCAGCAGCACCGCCCCCGGTTTGAGCGCCTCGGCGGCGCTGGTGTACCAGGGCAGCGGCCGGTACTCGACCTCGATCGCATCCAGCGCCGCGCGCGCGCTCTGCTCGTCCTCCGCGGCCACCGCCGCCACCGTCTCGCCCCAGTAACGCACCTTGCCGCGCGCGAGCGGATAGTCGTTGCGGGCGATCGGCAGGATGCCGAAGGGCACATCGCAATCCTCGCCGGTGAGCACCGCGCGCACGCCCGGCAGGGCGCGCGCGCGCGAAGTGTCGATGCGCAGGATCTGCGCGTGCGGGTGGGGACTCTCCAGCTGCGCGCCCACCAGCGCGTCCCGCGCCGGGAGATCCGTGGTGAAGCGGGCGCGCCCGGTGACCTTGTCGACGCCGTCGAGCAACGGCAGGCGCCGTCCGGCGCTGTGGCCGGACGCCGTGTCGGGCGATACGGGTTCGTTCATGGCGTGCAGGCCGCCTTCACCGACTCGATGATCTTCACGTAGCCGGTGCAGCGGCACAGGTTGCCCGAGAGCGCCTCGCGGATCGCGCTCTCGGCGGGATGGGGGTTACGCCGCAAGAGCGCTTCCGCGGCCATGATCATCCCGGGCGTGCAATAGCCGCACTGCACGCCCAGCTTTTCGTGGAAGGCTCGTTGCAGGCGCGACAGGGTGCCGCCGGCGGCGAGCGACTCGATCGTCTCGATCTCGCGCCCCTCGCAGGAGGCGGCGAGCGTCAGGCACGCCAGGCGCGGCTCGCCGTCGATCAGCACGGTGCACGCCCCGCATTCGCCGCCGTCGCAGCCGCGCTTGGTCCCGGTGAGGCCGAGCGCTTCGCGCAGGTGATCCAGGAGCAGCACGTTGTCGGCGATCGCGTCCTCGCGGGCGCGTCCGTTCAGGCGCAAAGAGATGATGCGTTTCACGAGCGTGCTCCCTGCCGCGGTCGGGTGGGCTTGCCGCGCCCCTGGCGCGGTCGTGCGCTGGCG
Organism: Burkholderiales bacterium; assembly: GCA_020846575.1. GTDB lineage: Bacteria > Pseudomonadota > Gammaproteobacteria > Burkholderiales > SG8-39 > JADLDQ01. The sequence goes on along the minus strand of JADLDQ010000122.1, from coordinate 21,774 downwards.
CCGGCAGCGCGCTCCTCGGCGGGGCGGCTGCCCTCGGGGACCGGCGCCTGCGGGACGGCCTGCGCCCCGATCGGGGGCTTCGCGCCGGCCGGCCGCAGCTTGTAGCGCTGCAGTTTCCCGGTGTAGGTCCGCGGCAGCGTATCGACGAACTCGATCGCCCGCGGATACTTGTAGGGAGCGATCGAACGCTTCACGTGGTCCTGCAGCTCCGCGACCGTGTCGCCGTTGCGCTGGTAGCCCAGGTGCAGGACCACGAAGGCCTTCACGATCTGCCCGCGCTCCTCGTCGGGCCAGCCGACGACTGCGCACTCGGCGACCGCCGGGTGGGCGAGCAGGCAGTTCTCGACCTCGGGCCCGCCGATGTTGTAGCCGGCCGAGACGATCATGTCGTCGGCGCGCGCCTGGTAGTAGAAGTAGCCCTCGGCGTCGACGTAGTACGCATCCCCGGTCACGTTCCATCCGTTGACCACGTAGGTCTTCTGCCGCTCGTCGGCGAGATAGCGGCAGCCGGTCGGTCCCTTGACCGCGAGCCGCCCGATGGTGCCCGCCGCTGCGGGCTCGTCCTGCGCGTCGAGCACCGTGGCCTGGTAGCCGGGCACCACCTTGCCGGTGGCGCCGGGCCGGATGTCCGCCCCCGCGGCGGCGATGAAGATCTGCCCCATCTCGGTCGAGCCGATGCCATCGACGATCTTCACGCCGGTGGCGCGCTCCCAGGCGGCGCGTGTGGGAACGGGCAGGTGCTCCCCGGCGGAAATGCAGGTGCGCAGGCTGGACAGATCGTACTTGGACGCGATCGACGCCATGGCGCGGTACATGACCGGCACCGAGTACAGGAGCGTGACGCGGTAGCGGCCGATCGTCTCCAGGAGCGACTCCGGCGTGTAGCGCTCGATCAGCACCGTCGCGCTGCCGAAGTGCAGCGGCACCATGAACACGCCGGCCAGGCCGTAGGTGAACGCGATCGAGGGGGTGCCGGCGACGATGTCCTCCTGGGAGTGCCGCGCGAGGTACCTCGGAAAGCCCTCGCAGATTGCGAGCAGGTCGCGGTGGCAGTGCATCGCGCCCTTGGGCACGCCGCTGGTGCCGGAGGTGAAGATCACCAGGCCCACGTCGTCCGCGGCGGTGGCCACGTTCTCGAAGTCCCCGGGCTTGGTCGCGGCGAGCTGCTCGAGCGAGTCCGGCGCGTCGTCGAAGAAGTAGCGCACCTGCGCGAGCGTCGGGCAGCCGGCGCGCGCCGCCTCGACCTCGACGGCCAGGCGCCGGTCGCACAGGGCGTGGCTGATCTGCGCCTTGCGGATCACGTGGGTGAGTTCGCCGGCGCGCAGCAGCGCCATGGTGGGTACGGGTATCGCGCCTGCCTTCCAGATGGCGAGCATGCAGGCGGCCATCATCGGGCTGTTGGGCGAGGGCACCAGCACCCGGTTGCCGGGCTGAAGACCCATGTCCTCGACCAGCACGCGCGCGATGCGGTTGGCCTGGTGCATCAGCTGGGAGTAGGTGATGCGCCCGTCCGGGGAGAGGATCGCGGTGCGTTCGCCCTGCCCGGCCTTCACCTTGTCGTCCAGCAGCGCGCTCGCGCAGTTCAGCTCGTCGGGAAAGCGGAACTCCGGCAGCTCGTAGCGGAATTCCGGCCACTGCTCGCGCGGCGGCAGGTTGTCGCGGGCGAAGGTATCGACATGTGCGGTTCGGCTCACCGGGCCCCCTCGCCGCCCCGGGCGGCGGCTTCGAGTAACTGGCGCGCGATGATCAGCTTCTGCACCTCGGTGGCGCCCTCGTAGATGCGCAGCGCGCGCACTTCGCGGTACAAGCGCTCGACCGGGTGGTCGCGCACCACGCCCAGCCCGCCGTGGATCTGCACCGCCGCGTCCACCACCTTCTGGGCCGTTTCGGTCGCCTGCATCTTGGCCATCGCCGCCTGGCACGTGATGGATTCGCCCGCCACGTCCCGGGTCCACGCGGCGCGGTACACGAGCAGCGCCCCGGCATCGATGGCGGTGGCCATGTCGGCGAGCTTCGCCTGGGTCATCTGGAAATCGGCGAGCGCCTGGCCGAACATGCGGCGCTCCCGAGCTCGCCCGAGCGCCTCGAACAGCGCCCGCCGTGCGAAACCGAGCGCCGCCGCGCCCACGCTGGTGCGGAATACGTCCAGGGTGCGCATGGCGATCTTGAATCCCTCGCCCGGGGCGCCGAGCAGGTTGCCGGCCGGCACCCGGCATCCCGTCAGGCGCAGCGTCGCCATCGGGTGCGGGGCGATGATGTCGATGCGCTCGGCCGCCGACAGTCCCGGCGTGCCGGCGTCGACCACGAACGCCGACAGCCCGCGCGTGCCGGGCGCCTCGCCGCTGCGCGCGAACACCACGTAGAAATCGGCAATGCCGCCGTTGGAGATCCAGGTCTTCGCTCCGTCCAGCACGTAATCGGAGCCATCGCGCCGGGCGCTGGCGGCCATCGCGCCCACGTCGGAGCCGGAGTTTTCCTCCGACAGCGCGAACGCCGCGATCGTCTCGCCGCGCGCCACCGCCGGCAGGTAACGCGTCTTCTGCTCATCGCTCCCGGCGATGGATATCGCGCCGCTGCCCAGGCCCTGCATCGCGAAGGCGAAATCCGCCAGGCCGCCGTGGAAAGCGAACAATTCGCGCAGGATGCAGATCGAGCGCAGGTCGAGCCGCGCGCTCCCTGCGCCCGCGCGCGGCACCGCGTGAGCGAGCCAGCCGGCCGCCCCCATCTCGCGCACCAGGCGCCGGCAGACCGCGTCGGCGTCCGCGTCGTGAGTCCACTCGCCCAGAGCGCCTGCCGCCCAGCGCGCGGCCTCGCCCGCCAGTCGGGCGTGCGCAGGTTCGAAGAAAGGCCAACCCAGATGGGCGAGCCGCTGCGCCTCCCCGCGCGTGCCTGCGCTTTGCTCCATGCCACGCCCCTTCGGCGCCGCGCCGGGCGCCGGGCAGGGTTCGTCCTGCCCTTGAAATGAACACCTAAATGAACACTTGTTCATTTTCGATGATGATTGATGCGGGCGAGTTTGTCAACGGGAGTCCCGCGCTATCGGCACAGTAAGCCGAGGTTGACAAGACGCCCGGGAATGGCGAAACTGGCGCTGCACTGAACGGTCGTTCATTTTAGCGTTCGTTCGTTTTCTTGACAGCCACGGGCGCCGCGTACGGCGCCGGGCAACAAGCGCTGCTGTCGCCCCTGGGAGGCGCATGCTGAAGCTGGAGGTCGCGGACCGTGTCGCCCGGCTGACGCTCGATCGGCCGCCGGTGAACGCGATCAGCTCGGACTGGCTGGCGGCGTTCCAGCGCGTGCTGGACGGCCTGCGCGATCGCGACGACTGGCAGGTGCTGCACCTGCGCAGCAGCCAGAAAGTGTTCTGCGCCGGGGCGGACCTGGCCGAGATGAGGGAGCGGTTCACGCGCGAAGACGGCGTGGAAGCCATGACGCAGGCGGCCGCGGCCATGCAAGGCCTGTTCGCCCGCATCGAGGCGCTGCCGCAGGTGAGCCTTGCCGAGATCGGCGGCGCCGCCCTGGGCGGTGGGTTCGAGCTGGCGCTCGCCTGCGACCTGCGCATCGCGGCCGCGGAGGCGAAGCTGGGCCTGCCCGAGGCGCGCCTGGGGCTGGTTCCCGGGGCGGGCGGCACGCAGCGGCTCACCCGTATCGCGGGTCGGGCCGCGGCCTCGCGCCTGATCCTCGGCGCCGAGATCGCCGGCGGGGCGGCCGCCGCGGCGATGGGCCTCGCGCAGTGGGCGCTTCCCCTCGGCGAGATCGCGCACTTCGCAGCCCGCAAGGCGGCCGAGATCGCGGCGCTGCCCGCCGGCGCCCTGGCGGCGTGCAAGGCATGCATCGCGGCGGCGCACGACCCGGCGCGCGACGGCTACGCCGCGGAAATCGAGGCTTCGCGGCGGCTGTATGCCGACGCGCAGACGCGCGAGCGGGTGCGGGCATTTCTCGAACGCCCGGCCCAACCCGGACCACAGACCAAGGAGTGATCATGGAACTGAAAGGCAAGACGGCAGTCGTGACCGGCGCGGCCGGCGGCATCGGCAGGGCGACGACGCTCGAACTGGCGCGGGCTGGCGCACGTGTGCTCATCGCCGACATCGACGAGGCGCACGGCAACGAGGTGCAGGCCGAGGCGAAGGCGGCGAACCTCGCCGCCGAGTACCTCAAGCTGGACCTCACCAGCGCGGATTCCGTCGCGGCTTTCGCCGCGGAGGCGACCAGGCGCGCCGGGCGCGTCGACATCCTGGTGAACCTCGCCGGCTGGGGAATGGCCCAGCCCTTCGTCGAGAACACGCCCGAGTTCTGGGACAAGGTGATGGCGATCAACCTGATGGGACCGATCCGGCTCACGCGGGCGCTGCTGCCGGCGATGTTCGAGGCGCGCACGGGCAAGATCGTCAACGTCGCGAGCGACGCCGGCCGGGTCGGCGGCCTGGGTGAGACCGTATACTCCGGGGCCAAGGGAGGGCTCATCGCCTTCACCAAGGGACTGGCGCGCGAGGGCGCACGCTTCGGTGTGCACGCCAATTGCGTGTGCCCGGGGCCGACGGATACCCAGCTCTGGAATGCGGTACCCGACAAGTTGAAGGATGCCTTCATCAAGGTGATCCCGATGCGGCGGGTGGCCAAGCCGCAGGAAGTGGCCAACGCCATCGTGTTCTTCGCCAGCCCGCGCTCCGACTACGTCACCGGGCAGGTGCTGAGCGTGAGCGGCGGCCTGACGATGCACGGCTGATGGCGGCGCGATCATCCATTCGAGCCAAGGGACGCACACCATGAAGACCCAGGACCTTTTCACGCCCGCCGATGTCGACTTCGGCGATTTCAAGCCGAAGCACTTCGGCTGGCAGCTCGACGGCAAGGTGGCCACGGTCACCCTCAACCGGCCGGAGCGCAAGAATCCGCTGACCTTCGAGTCCTACGCGGAGTTGCGCGATACCTTCCGCAACCTCGTCTACGCCCCGCAGGTGCACGCCGTCGTGGTCACCGGCGCGGGCGGCAACTTCTGCTCGGGCGGCGATGTGCACGAGATCATCGGGCCGCTGGTGAAGATGCAGGACGAGGGCGACATGGGCGGGCTGCTCGCCTTCTGCCGCATGACCGGCGATCTGGTGAAGGCGATGCGCGCCTGCCCGCAACCCATCGTGTCCGCGATCGACGGGGTGTGCGCCGGCGCCGGCGCCATCGTCGCCATGGCCTCGGACCTGCGCTACGGCACCGCGGCGAGCAAGGTGGCGTTCCTGTTCGTGCGCGTGGGTCTGGCGGGCGCGGACATGGGCGCCTGCAACATGCTGCCTCGCATCATCGGCGTGGGCAGAGCCGCGGAACTGCTCTATACCGGCCGCAGCATGGACGGGGCGGAGGCCGAGCGCTGGGGCTTCTACAACAAGCTCTGCGACTCCGACAAGGTGCTCGCCGAGGCGCAGGCGCTGGCAAGATCGCTCACCCAGGGTCCCACCTTCGCCAACGGCATGACCAAGAAGTGCATCCACCAGGAGTGGAGCATGGGCATCGACGACGCGATCGAGGCCGAGGCGCAGGCGCAGTCGATCTGCATGCAGACCAAGGACTTCGGGCGCGCTTACCGCGCCTTCGTCGCCAAGCAGCGGCCGGTGTTCGAGGGGGACTGAAAGGTAACAGGAGCGAGGGGCTGCTCGCCCCTCGCGCTCCCTCGACGCAAGAGGGATTCGGTCACAAGGAGCGAGGGCCTGCTCGCCCCTCGCGCTCCCTCCACTCGTCTTTCTCGACCGGACAGCATCGAGCGGGCTGCGGCCCGCTCAGGCGGAAGCGGAAACCAGCCGGAGGTTCTCGCGCCGCCCGCGCTCGGTGAGCAGCGGGTGCAGCAGCAGCGCCAGATTGCGGTCCACGTATTGCTCGACCGTCAGCCGGCCGGCCCAGTGCCAGGCCTTCAGCGCCCAGGCGTGGGCGATCATCACGATCTGGTAGGTGATCAGTTCCGGGTCGACCTTCTCGAACAGACCCGCCTTGATGCAGTCGCGCACGTGTGCCTCGATGAGGGCGTTGGTCTCGGATTCCTTCTGCTTGATGATGTCGCGCCGCGCCCGGCCCACCGACTTGGTCTCGCGGTAGGCGAGCACCGTGGCGTCGATGTTGGCGTCGATCACCCGGGCGTAGGCGTGCACCGCCGCGCGGAAGCGCATCAGCGGGCCTTCGATGCCCTCGGTGGCGCGGGGAATCCTCTCCTTGTAGGCGTCCAGCACCGTCTGCAGCGCGAGGAACAGGATGTCCTCCTTGTCCCCGAAGTACTGGTACACCAGACCCGTGCTCACGCCGGCGCGTTCGGCGATCTCGCGCACCGTGGTGGCGTAGTAGCCGCGCTTGCCGAACAGCTGGATGGATGCGCCGATCACCTGGCTGCGGCGCCTGGCGACCAGCACGGCGTCGTCGACCTTGCTCTTGATTCGTTCCGGCATGGACTTGCGTTTTCTCCGGCCCGGCGCCGCGCGCGTGTGCGCTGCGCATCCGAGCGGTGCTGTTGGGGTGACGGCATGCTGATTCATTTCGCCGCGCGCGTCAATCCAGGAGATCACCCGTACCGAACGACGCGCTGGCGCAGGGTTCGACGCCACGGTTCGACGCGGGTCGCGGCCGGTACTGCGGGCCGCAGTCCGCGGCCGCCGGTCGCGAGACCCGCGCGTGCGCTTCGTGGTAGCGTGCGCACGCCGCCGCCGTCGCCGGCGGTTCCATCGTCGCGGGAGAATATCGCGTGGATAGACCGGGCTCACTCCTCGCCAGCATACTCGGCATCGCCGCCGTCGCACTGCTCGCGGTCATCGTGCTGCAGAACCACCGCGGCCAGGCCGCCCCACCGATGACGACGCCCTACCAGGCAGTGCTGCTCGCCAACGGTCAGGCTTTCTTCGGAAAACTCGAGAACGCCGGCGGCGCCTATCCGGTGCTGCGCGAGGTGTACTACATCCGCTCGCAGGTGAACCAGGAGACCAAGCAGGTCGCCAACCAGCTGATCAAGCGCGGTCAGGAACCGCACGGGCCGGATTACATGTCGCTGAACCGCGCGCACATCCTGCTCATCGAGCCGGTGCGTCCCGATTCGCAGGTCGGCAAGCTGATCGATCAGGCGAGCAAGGCGGGCGCGGTCGCACCCGGCGCGGGCGGCGCGGCCCCGCAGGCGCCGGGACGCTGAGCGGCGGACGCACGGCGCGCGCGCCCGCGCCCGCACTCAGGCCGCGGCGCCTGCCGGCGCCTGCGCCGTACCGGTTTCGGCGTGCGCCTGCGCGACGAGGTCTCTCAGCGTCACCCCGTCGAGCGCCGCCGCAGCCGACGCATCCAACCGCCCGAGCGCGCACTCGACCTGCGAAGGCACCGCCAGCCTCGCGGGAGCGAGGTAGCGAGTCTCCCCCGCCGAGCGCACCGCGCGCAGCACTTCGGCCACCGGTATCTGCGCCAGGTCGCGCGCCGGCAGGTAGCCGGGCGGTTCGTCGCCCGTGTGCGCGAGCAGTCCGGCCTGCTTGAGCGCGTCGAGCAGCAGTTGCGCCGCCTGGGGCGGCACGCGGAACTCGCGCGAGAGCGCCTCGCGCGAAGCCGCGGGCCCGCCCGCGAGGTGGCGCTCGGCGACGCGGTACATGACGCCCAGCGCGAAGCGCTCGCGCATGCGGTTGGAGAGCCGCGCGCTGCGTCCCTGGGGCAGGAGATACTGCGGGTGCTGGCAGTAGAAGGCCACGCTCGCCCCGAGCAGCAGCACGATCCAGGAGAGATATACCCAGATCATGAACAGCACCAGGATGGCGAAGCCGGCGTATACCATGGTGTAGCGGCCCGAGGCGACGACGAACTCGGCGAACGCCCAGCCTGCGCTCTGCCACAGCGCCCCGCCGACCGCGCCGCCCGCGAGCGCCGCGCCGAAACGCACCTTGGCGTTGGGAATGAAGGCGTAGGCGAAAGTGAAGGCGCCGATCACCAGCAGGTAGGGCACCAGGCGCCCGGCGACGAAAACCGCGGGGCCGAGGGGTTCCAGCGCGAGCAGCTCGCGCACCAGTTCCAGGTCCATGACCGCGGCGGTGATGCCGAGCGCTGAGAACGCGAGCAGCGGGCCGACCAGCAGCAGCCCCAGGTAGCGGGTGAAGCGCTCGGCGAACCGGCGCGGTCGGGAAATCTGCCAGATGAAATTGAACGCCGCCTCCATCTTCTGCACCAGCGAGACCGCCGCATAAGCGAGCAGCGCGAGCCCCACCGACCCCAGAACCCCGACCTTCAGGTTCTGGAGGAACTCGATCGCCTGCGCGGCGATCTCCGCTCCCTTCTCCCCGAGGGGGGCCAGGAACTCCTGGAGCAGCGGCTCGAGCTGCAGGTACAGGCCGAAGGCCTTGAGCACCGAGAACCCGAGCGCGAGCAGCGGCACGATGGCAAGCAGCGTCATGAACGCGAGGCTCATGGCCCGCAGGTTCAGCTCCCCGTCGGCGAGATCCCGCACGAGCACGACGAACAGCCGCACCAGCTCGCGCGCACTCATGCGCCGGTCCTCGGGCGCGCGCGCGGGCGCGCGCCATACCGCGTCGCGCACCCGCTCGGAGATCGCGCTGCGTATCACTCGCCCCGGCCTTTCCACGGCGCCTGCGTTCCCGCCGCTGAACCATGCAGGAGGAGCCTCAGCCCCTCTTGCGTCCGCGTTGCGTCGAGCCCCTCATCTGGAGCGGGCTCGCGCTCAGTTCTTCTGCGCCCCCGACACCTTGATCGCGAGGGCGAAACGCTGGATCTCCTCGTCCCAGAATCTGCCGAAACCGGCCGCGTTCTGATAGCGCACGGTGAGCCCGGCCTTGTCGTACAGCGCCGCCGTCGGCTCGTGCGCGAGCGCCTTGCCGATCTCCGAATCCAGCCGCGCAACGATACGCGCCGGCGTCTTGCCGGTGGTGACCACGCCCGCCCAGCCGTTGATCTCCAGCTCCTTGTAGCCGGACTCGAACAGGGTCGGCACCTCGGGCAGCTGCGGCAGGCGCTCGCGGGCGAAGGTGGCCAGCACGCGCACCTTGCCCGCGCGGATGTGGGGCATCGCCGAGGACAGCGTCTCGACGCTGAGGTCCACCGTGCCGGCGATGAGCGCGGTGGTCGCGGCGGCGGCCCCCTTGTACGGCACGTGCACGATGTCCACGCCGGCGTAGTGCTTGAACAGCTCCGCCGACAGGTGCACCGAGGTGCCCGCGCCGGTCGAGGAGTAGTTGAGCCGTCCGGGGTTGGCGCGCGCGTAGGCGATCAGGTCCCGCAGCGTCCGCGCCGGCATTCCCGGTGCGACGATCAGCAGATTCGGCACCACGCCCACCAGTGAAACCGGGGCGAGGTCGCGGCGCGGGTCGAACGCGAGGTCCTTCACCATCGACTGCACGATCGCCACCTGCGGCGTCGCCGACAGCAGCGTGTAGCCGTCGGGCGCCGCCCGGGCGACTGCCTCTGCGCCGGTGACGATGCCGCCCGCGGGTCGATTCTCGATCACGATCGGCGCTCCGAGATTCTCCTGTAGCCGCGGGCCGAGCAGGCGCGGCACCGTATCGGCGAGGCCCCCGGGCTGGCTCGCGACGATGAAGCGGATCGGCTTGCTCGGGTAGGTCTGCGCGCCGGCGGCGCCACAGACGCACAGGGCGGCCAGAGCGGCCGTGTACCGGGGGCGTCCCACGCTCGTTGCCCTCGAGTGGTAGGGAGTCTGGATTGTACTCACGATCCGCGCGCGCTCCAGGCCGGACCCGCGCTGCACGGCGCCCTGTCCTTGACGTGCATCAAGCGCCGCCGCGGCGCGCACCGCATGCTTCACGCTCGCCTCGGGCTCCGTGCCCGGGGACCGCAACTGTCGCTGACCCAGGGAGCCGCCGCTTGAAGATCGACATCTACTGCCACCTGATTCCGCCCAGGCTCAAGGAGCTGATGTTCGCGAAGCAGTCCACCATCCGCGAGCTGAAGACCAACGTGTGCCTCTACGACCTGGACGCACGCTTCCGGCTGATGGACCGCTACCCGGACGTGGTGCAGGTGCTCACCGTCCCGGGGGCGAGTCCCGAGGAACTCGCCGGCCCGGCCGGCGCGGCGGACCTCGCGCGCCGCATCAACGACGAGCTGGCGGACCTGGTCGAACGCCATCCCTGGCGCTTCGCCGGCGCCGCGGCGGTGCTGCCCACGGGCGACATCGACGCCTCGCTCGCGGAGATCGAGCGCGCGGTGAACGAGCTGAAGCTGCGCGGCATCCTGCTGCGCACGCCTATCGACGGCAAGCCGGTGGACCGGCCCGAGTTCATGCCCATCTACCAGAAGATGTGCGAGCTGAACCTGCCGATCTGGTTCCACCCGCAGCGCAACCCGAAGGTCCCCGACTACCCGGACGAGACCGAGTCCAGGTACCTCATCTGGCACACCTGGGGCCTGATCGTGGAATCGACCTACGCCATGACGCGGATGGTGTTCAGCGGCGTGATGGAGAAGCTCCCCAGGCTCAAGGTGATCATCCACCACTGCGGCGCGATGGTGCCCTACTTCTCCGAGCGCATCACCAACCATTACCTTCAGTCGGAATTCCGCAACCGGACGAACTTCACCAAGGGACTCACCGAGCCGCCGGTGGAGTACTTCCGCCGCTTCCTCACCGACACCGCGATCATCGGCAACACCCCGGCGCTGATGTGCGCCTACGACTTCTACGGACCGGGGAATATCCTGTTCGGCTCGGACGCGCCCTTCGACGCGCAGCTCGGCGACTACGGCACCCGGCGCACCATCGAGGCGATCGAGCGCATGCCGATTCCGCCGCAGGAGAAAGAAATGATCTTCGCCGGCAACGCGCGGAGGCTGATGCGGCTGCCGGCCTAGGCCGGCTGCCATCGAAACTCGACGCCGCGGGCCGGCGCACGCGCCTCAGTCCGCCGCATCCGCCGGCGTGTCGATGCCTGGCTGCGGGGCACCGGCCCGCAGCACGCGTTCCAGGCGATCGAGGTCGAGCACCGCGTCGTCCTCGGGCGTCCTGCCCTTCTCGTGCACGTCCACCGCGAGCAGCGTTCCCGACAGCGGGCAGTACCAGGTGGTCACCGCCAGCCCCCGGTGCAGTGTGATGCCGTGCTCGGCGGGCACTCGCTCGCGCGTCACGCCGACGGCGCCGCGGCGCCAGCGGGTGTCGCCGCTCGCGAGTATGCAGCCCGCGCGCGTCACCACGTGCAGCCCGCGCTGGTCGCGGCCGATGAACAGGTTCGCGCCGATCGCCTGCAGGCGCTCGCCGCTGAAGACCCGCTGCGGATCCTCGAGGAACTTCCCGACGCGCTGCACGCGCATCGCCCGGCGGCGTCTCGCGCTCGCCCCGGGGCTGGGCTTGCCGCCGCGCAACACCACGCCGTAGATCGCGCGCGCCGCCTTCGGCGACACCCAGCCGCCCGCCACGTCGGCGGCGACCGCCTCGATGTCGCGCTCGATCGGGTCGCCGTAGCCGCCGCCGCCCTGCCAGGTGACCGCGAACAGGTCCTCGCCGGTCATCGGCGTGAGGCCGGGCTTCGGTCCGAAGATCTGCCACCGGCCTTCGCACGCACGGCCGTCCTTCACCGCCCCGCGGCCCATGCGCTGGCGTATGGTCGAGCCCGGCCAGCCGCCGCACAGGCCCTGGGTGTTGGGCATCTCGGCGCCGTGAGTCATGATGAGCGCGTCGGCGCGGCCGATGCCGCCGAGCGCCAGCGCCACCTCGCCCGCGAGGCCCCCCCGGAACTGCCCTGCGCCCGCGGTGTCGATGGCAAGGCGCCGGTGCAGGTAGAACAGCGGCGATGCCTGCTCGTTCTTCTCCACATCGGCGATCGCCGAAACCGGCGAGGTGATCGGACCGCCCGCGTTGACGCCGTCCTTCGCGGGAAAGGCCGAGGCCCCTGCGGCGAGCGGGTCCATCAGGTGCAGTCCGAAGGGTTCGCCGTACTGGTTGACCCCGCCCAGGTTGAAGGTCGCCATCGCCCCGTCGTTCACGCCCTGGGCGCGGTAGGCGTATCCCGGCGCGGTCGCGAGCATGCGGTTGAGGGCCAGCATGGTGGCGTTCGAGGTCACCCAGATTGCCTCGACGGTGGCCGAGCCGACCGGCGCCGGAAACTGGGCGGTGCACAGCAGGCCGTCGGGCGCCACGACCTCCACCGGCGCGAGCGCGCCCTGGTTCCACTGCATGTCCCAGGCAAGGCTCGGCAGCACCGAGCCGGCCACCGCGCCTTGCAGGCCGGCGCGGGTGCAGTTGATGAAGCCCGGCGCCTGACGGCTCGAGCCGCCGTAGTCGAGCCGCAGACGCTCGCCTCGCTTCTCGATGCGCACGTCCACCTTGTACAGGACGTTCTCGTGGCCGTCGTGCTCGAGGAAGTCGCAGGCGTGGAACTCACCGTCGGGCAGCTCGCGCAGCCGCGCGCGCATCTTCGTCTCCGAAGATTCGATCATGCGCCGCATCACCTCCTCCAGCACACCCGCCCCGTAGCGCGACGCGAGCTCCGCGATGCGGCTGCGGGCGACGTTGACCGTCGCCATGAAGGCGCGGATATCCAGGCCCAGCGCGTCCGGCAGCCGCGAGGCGGTGAGGATCATCTCCAGCACGTCCTCGCGCAGCTCGCCCCTGTCCACCAGCTTCACGCAGGGGATGCGCATGCCCTCCTGGTATACGTTGCGTGCCTTGGGGCACCAGCTCGCGAAATCCATCCCGCCCACATCGGTCTGGTGCGCCTGGACCCCCGCCCAGGCGACGATGCGATCCCCGGCGTAGATGGGGCCCAGCATCTGCACGTCGTTCTGGTGCAGCGCCCCGATGTAGGGGTCGTTGCCGATGAACATGTCGCCGTCGGCGACCTTCAGTTCGGGCCTCGCGTTGATGTGGCGAATCACGGCGCCGCACACCGGCGCCTGGAAGGCGACCTGGAAACCCATCGAGGCGACCGAACCATCGGTCAGGAAAAGGCCGGTGAAGAAGTCGGACGCCTCGGTCACCGTCGGCGAGCCCGACACGCTCTGCAGCGCGATGCGCATCTCCTCGGTGATGGCCACCAGGCGGTTGCGCATCACCTCGAAGGTCACCGCGCCGACGGCGACACCGGCCACGGCCGCAGCGGCGTTGCTCGTCATGGTCGCGCTCCTCGACTCGCCCTGGTCACGTGCAGGTTCCCGGACTCGTCCGCGCGGGCACTGGCGCCCGGCGGCACCACCACGCTCTGGCCGGGGAATTCGACGATCGCCGGCCCCTCGACCCGCTCGCCCGCCCGCGGGAAGCCGGTGCGGTAGATGGCGGTCTCGAGCGGCGCGCCGGCGTCGCGGAACACCACGCGGCGTGAACCCATCGGCGCGAGAGGTTCGCCCACCGTCGCAAGGGCCGGCGGCGGCAGTGCGCCCGTTCCCGCCACTCTCACCGAGAGGATTTCGTAGCCCGCCTTGGAGAAGGCCGCACCGCGACCGAACAGCGTCTCGTAGTGGGATTCGAACTGCGACACCAGCCGCTCCCAGGCGGGCAGGTCGAACGCACCCTCCTCGATACGCTCGTCCAGGTGGTGTGTCTGGCCGCGGAAACGGATGGAGACGAAAGGTTCGATCCTGACGTTGCCCCGCGCGGCGGCGACCTCCAGGTTCCTGCGGACCCCGGCCGCGCACGCGGCGGTCGCGGCGGTGATCTTCGAGAGCTGCTCCGCGCCCGGCGCCGCGCCGGGTCGCACCCGCACGTAGGTCGGCGCCTCCGCGGTGAAGCCGAGGTCGGCGTTGCCGGCGCCGAAGGCCGACACCGCGGTCGCGGCGGCCGGCACGATGAAACCCGAAAGACCCAGTTCCTCGGCGAGCACCCAGGCGTGCGAGGGGCCGGCGCCGCCGTTGGCGAACAGGGCGAAGTCACGCGGGTCGTAACCGCGCTCCACCGTCATGCGGCGCAGCAGGTCCGCCATGCGACTGTCGAGCACCTCGCGGATACCCCAGGCGGCCTCCCGCACGCTCATGCCCAGCGGCTTCGCCACGTGCTCGTGGATGGCCCGCGCGGCGGCGTCGGCATCGAGCTTCATACGCCCGCCGATGAAATAGTCCGGGTCGAGCACGCCCAGGACCAGGTCCGCGTCGGTGGCGGTGGGCAGCGTGCCGCCGCGGCCGTAGCAGGCCGGCCCGGGGTTGGCGCCGGCGCTCTTCGGGCCGACGCGCAGCTCGCCGAACTGCACGCTGGCGATGCTGCCGCCGCCCGCGCCGATGGAGTCGACGTCGATCGAGTGCACCCGGATATCCGCGCCGGCGAGCGCGATCTCCGTGCGCATGATCGGCTTGCCCGCGACCACCACGCCCACGTCGAAGCTGGTGCCGCCGATGTCGGTGGTGAGCAGGTTCGAGAGCCCGATCCGGGCGCCGATCGCCTGCGAGCCCATGACGCCCGCCGCGGGCCCGGAGAAGAGCGCGAACGCCGGCCGCTCGCCGAGCACCGCGGTGGGCAGCACGCCGCCCGAACAGGTCATCATCAGCAGCGGCACCCGCATCCCCGCCGCGCGCAGTGTCGCCTCCAGCTTGGCGAGGTAGCGCCCGGCGAGCGGCCCCAGCGCCGCGTTGGCCGCCGTGGTGGACATGCGGGCGTACTCTCCCACCGCCGGCGAGATCTCGTGCGAGACGCTCACGAAGGCCTCGGGAAGCTCCTCGCGAGCGAGCTCGCGAAGCCGGTTCTCGTGCATCGGGTTGTGCGTGGCCCAGAGCGTGCAGACCGCGATCGCCTCGATGCCCTCGGCCCGCAGCCGCCGCAGCGCAGCGCGCGCCTGCGCCTCGTCGAGCGGCGCGACGACGCGACCGGAGATATCGATGCGCTCGTCGATCTCGACCACGCGCGCGCGGCGCACCAGCGGCGGGAAGCGGTTGCGCAGGAACGCATCGGTAAACTCGACTTCGTTCATGCCGGAACTCTGGCGGCGAAGGCGCCCGATCTCCAGCGTGTCGCCGAAGCCGCGGGTGGTGAGCACCGCGGTCTTCGCCGCGGTGCCGGTCAACAGCGCGTTCAGGCCCACGGTGGTGCCGTGTCCGAAACGCTCGATACGCGCGCAGAAATCGTTGAAGTCCGTGCCGTAAGCCTGCGCGGCGAGGCCGATCGCGTCGATGACCCCGCCCAGCACGTCCGCGGTGGTCGGCGACTTGAACACCCGGGTGTGACCGTCGCTGGAGCTCACCCACAGATCGGTGAAGGTGCCGCCAACGTCGCTTCCTACGAAATATCCCATGGCCTGCGCGCAGTCGATCGGCCCCGACTCGTTCTCCCGTCAGCGGCCGCGGCCGCGGGCGCGGGCAGGCGCGAGAAGCGACGCTGCGGGCGCCGGCGGTGTCACGGCTTCAACCCGATCAGTTTCGCCGGGTTCGTCTTGAGCATCAGGGCGAGGTCCTCCTTGCCGAAGCCCAGGGCCAGGAGCAGCCGTATCATCAGCCGAAACGCTTCCAGCGCAGTCGGTTCCAGGAGCATGCCGACGTCGCTCGCGACGATGCAGCGCTGCGGCCCCAGGCGGTTCACCAGTTCCCGGGTTCGTTCGGGATCGACGACCGGCGCCTTGATCACGCTGGGCAGCGACGGATAGCAGAACAGGCCCGCGTAGATCCCGCCCACGGCGAGCCTCTCGATCTGATCGATCGTAAACGAACTCAGCGGATGATCGAGCACCGCCGCCGCGCCCAGCGCCGCGACCCGCTCGACCAGAGGCATCAAGCCGTCGTAATCGTCGATGCCGCCGTACTTCTTCCTGCTGTGACCCGGAACCCCGAGAGTCAGCGCGACGCCGTGCTCGCGCGCGAGCGCGATGATGCGTTCGGCCTCCGGGCGCACCTTGCCGTCCCTGACCAGCGGTTCGCCGTCGATGGGGTTGCACCAGATCATCTTGAAGGAGGAAAACCGCAGCGACTGCGTGATCTGCGCCGAATCCAGCGAGAAGGAGAGCGGGACCCCGCCGTAGACTTCGACGCGGCGCGCGAGGAGGCCGCTGTCCACGAGGTGATCGATGTGCCGCTGAACGGCCTGCGCTTCCGGGACGGTCGAGTAGTGGTGGTCCTTCTTCACGAGCGCCCGCATGCCGGCCCGAGCCGCTTCGATAGCGAGCTGCGTGTAATCCTGATTTCGCGCCGCCAGACTGCACGGCTCGGCGTGCACGTGCACGTCGATGGCCTCGAGCAGGCAATCGTTCTCGATCCCGGCTTCGAGTTCCCCGACGCGCGGATAGCGCGCCCTGAATCGCATCGGCCAGTCGTCGCGCGCAAGCTCCCGCAGGCGCTCGTCCGCTATCAGCCTTGGCTTTTCCGTCCGTACGTCGCTCATGACGACTCCTTTGCCCCCCCAGGGGGAGGCGTGGCGCAGCGCTCGCATCGATGCCGAAACCGGCGCGGACCGCCTGCGAGACAAGGGGCGGGCCGGGCGGCCGCAGCGTCTGTCCCGGCTTCAGGCGTCGCCGGCAAGCGCGATCGCCTCGATCTCGATGTCGAACTTGTGCGGCCAGGATCCCACAGTGACGAAAGTCCGCGTGGGCGGATCCTGCGGGAAGTAGTGCCTGTAGATCTCGTTGACATCGTCGAAGTAGGCCGCGTTGGTGCAGAACACGGTTGTCTTCACCACGCGATCCAGCGACGAGCCCGCAGCTTCCAGGGTGAGCTTCAGGTTTTCCAGGACGCGCCGCGTCTGGGTTTCGATGTCTCCGCGAACGATCTTCGCCGTCTGCGGATCGTGCGGCGGTATGCCCGCGACGAACACGAAACCGCCTGCCTTGATCGCCCGCGAGATCGGCACGAGCCGCCGGCCCTGCTCGTCGAGCGCGTCCTTCACCGGAACCTTGATCACTTCTTTCTTCATTGGCTGATCCTCTCATCGATCCGGCTCGATTGCCGTCGAGAGCTTAGCACGCGGCGACTCGCCATCGACGCAAGGCTCTTTCCCCCGGCGCGTTGGAGACGGACCGGGAGTTCAGGAAAGCGCGCACAGCCCGCAGCAGCGCTCGACGCGACAGGCGCGGAGTCGGCCATCCGCGCCGGTTCGCTGCGCGGCAGCGCGAAGCTCAGGCACGGCATCGGCGGGGCCGGCGTGCGCGCGCGCACGCCGGTCCGCCCGGCCCGAATCCTCGGACCTCAGTCCTCAGTGCTCTTCCCAATGCCCCCCTCGACTGCTACGATGCCGCC
This sequence comes from Burkholderiales bacterium, assembly GCA_020846575.1. Lineage (GTDB taxonomy): Bacteria > Pseudomonadota > Gammaproteobacteria > Burkholderiales > SG8-39 > JADLDQ01. The sequence goes on along the minus strand of JADLDQ010000122.1, from coordinate 4,665 downwards.
AGTGTTCGACGAGGACCACCGCAAACGAGGAGAAACCCTGGATGAACGAGCAGATTCGCAAGGCGCAAGCGTTCAAACAGATGCACGATCGCAGCGAGATCCTGGTGCTGCCGAACGCCTGGGACGCCGCGAGCGCGCGCCTGTTCGCGCGCCTGCCGTTCCGCGCGATCGCCACCACGAGCGGCGGCCTCGCCTGGTCGCTCGGCTATGCCGACGGCGAGCGCGCGCCGCTCGGCGAAGTGCTGGCCGCAACCGCGCGCATCGCGCGTGCGGTGGACCTGCCGGTCACCGCGGACCTGGAATCCGGTTATGGATCGAGCGCCGGGGACGTCGCCGAAACCGTGCGCGCCGCGATCCAGAGCGGCATCGTCGGCGCCAATCTGGAGGACGGCCTGCACCGGCCCGGAGCGCTGCGCACCCTGGACGACGCCGTGGCGCGCATCGCGGCGGCGCGCGAGGCCGCCGGGCGGCTCGGCGTGCCGCTGGTGCTCAACGCGCGCGTCGACACCTACATGGTCAAGTTCGGCGCGAGCGATGCGGAACGGTTCGACGAGACGCTGCGGCGCGCGCGGGCCTATCTCGCCGCCGGAGCGGACTGCGTCTACCCGATCGGCCTCGCCGATACGGCGGTGCTGGAGGCGCTCGTCAAGGCGCTCGATGCGCCGATCAACGTCGCGGCCAGACCGGGGCTTGCCGCGGTCGCGGAACTGCAGCGCATCGGGATCGCACGCGTCAGCACCGCCACGCGCCTGGCGCTGCTCGCTTACGCCGCCGCGGACGAAGCCGCCCGCGAGCTGCACGCGAGCGGCCGTTTCGATCGACTGGATGCGTCGCTCACGCACCCGCAGATGCAGCAGCTCTTCGGGTAGTGCCGCCCCGCCGCCGCTGACAGGAGACGAGAATGGAACCGCGACTGGATTACAAGAGTGCGTCGCCCGGCGCGCACAAGGCGATGCGGGCCCTCGGCCAGTACGTGCAGGCCTCGGGCCTCGAACATTCGCTGCTCGAGCGGGTGAGGACCCGGGTATCGCAGATCAACGGCTGCGCGCACTGCCTGGACATGCACACCAAGGAAGCGCGCGCCGCGGGCGAAACCGAGCAGCGGCTGTACCTGATCACGGCGTGGCGCGAAGCGCCCTGCTACACCCCGCGCGAGCGCGCCGCGCTCGCCTGGGCCGAGGCGGTGACGCGCATCGCCGAGGGCGAGATCGGCGAGGAGCAGTACGCCGAAGTCCGCGCGCAGTTCTCCGAGAAGGAGCTCGTGGACCTGACGGTCGCCATCATCTCGATCAACGGCTGGAACCGGCTGGCGGTGCCGTTCCGCGCGGAGACCGGCAGCTACAGGCCCAGGGCCGAGGCGATACCATAGCCGCATAGCGTTGCATCGAGGAACAGCGCGCCCGCGGGATCGTGTCCTCGCGCGCGGGCGGGGGCTCGCCGTCGGAGCGGCCCCGCAACCTCGGGGCGCCCGGCGTGCGTACAAGACGCCCGCGCCCGATCGGATATCCCCGGGCGCGTTTTCTCCCATACCCGGCGATAGCCGCCAGGGGCGACCAGGCTCCGGCGTCGCACCCTCCGCCGTTTCGATTCGCCCGAGTCTTCGAGGCGCCGTGCCGCGCCGGCGAAGGAGCGCCGGCAGGGGCAGCGTCCTCGTCAGCGGAATGCGTGAATGCCTGAATGCGATATATCATGTCATGATATAATTCCGGCCGTGAGGGAACGCGTGGACGCGCTGAACCGCGCGGTGCAGGGCGCTCCCTCGCACCCGGCCTTCACTGCGCCGCGTCCCCGGAATCGCCGCCGCGCGCCCCGCGCGCCTGCAGCGGCCGCTCGAGCCTCCCAGGTGCGACCGGGGCGCCGGCGAACGAAGAGGAGTCGCGACATGCTGACCACGAAGCGCGTCTATGAGCGCTCCGCGCCTGGCGACGGAGCGCGCTTCCTGGTGGAGCGGCTGTGGCCGCGCGGGGTGAGGAAAGATTCTCTGTCGATGCGCGCCTGGCTGAAGGAAACAGCGCCGAGCGACGGCTTGCGACGCTGGTTCGGTCATGATCCGGCGAAGTGGGCCGAGTTCCGGCGCCGCTATTTTGCCGAACTGCGAGACCATACCGAGGCACTGCACCCTCTTCTGGACGCCTGCCGGCAAGGCAACGTGACGCTGCTCTACAGCGCTCGCGACGACAAGCACAACAATGCCGTGGCACTCAAGGAGTATGTGGAAGACCTTCGCACCCGCTGAGCGCACGCCTGGCCTCCAGACAGACACCGGACAGGGCCTGGCGAAGCCGCGCCGGCGATCCGGGGCTGGGGATGGTCCCGCGGGGCGATACCCGAGGATGAGCAACCGCGAAGCGGGCGCAGGTTCCGGCGCACCCGCGCTGCGACTGTCCGCGGGCGATCTCCCGGCGTATTGCCCCAACCCTGCGATGCCTCTGTGGTCATCGCACCCGCGGGTCTTCCTCGAGGTGGTCAACGACACGCAGGCGCTGTGCCCGTACTGCGGCACTCGCTACCGGTTGCAGGGCAGCCGCCCGATCGAGGGCGGTTCGTTCGACTCGCACCATCTCCACCAGCACCGCGAGGCGCCCGACCTGAAGCCCCTTGAAGGACCTGGGGACTCGACCGCGCTTCACCGCCCGTTTCGCGAAACACCCGTTCTCGCCGCCGATGCGCTCGGTAACACCACGCTCGCGCTGATGACAAGATGGCTCAGACTGCGCACCTAGACGCCGAGCCGGCGGCGCTTGCGCCGCAGCGGCGAGCGAAAGCGAGGCCGGCGTTCTTCGACCTGCTGCAGATCCAACTGCCGGTGGGCGCCGTGACATCCATCCTGCACCGCGTGAGCGGCGTTCTTCTTGCGCTCGCCATACCCTTCGGGGTCTTCCTGCTGGGCTTGTCGCTGCAGGGAGCGCACGGTTACGCCGAGGCGGCGGCGGTGTTCGGCCGATGGCCGGTGCGCGTCGGTCTGGTGGCGGTGATCTGGGCGCTGTCGCACCATCTGCTCGCAGGGTTGCGACACCTGCTGATGGACGTGGACCTGGGGTCGCGCCTGAGGAGCGCGCGGCGCAGCGCCTGGACCGTGAACCTTGCCGCGGGCGCGCTCGCCATCCTCGCCGGGGTGGTGTTGCTGTGAGACGGATCGTTCTGACCGGGCTTCGTGCCTGGTTGATCCAGCGCGCGAGCGCGGTGTACATGCTGGGTTTCGTCGTGTTCGCGCTGGTGCGCTGGCTGCCCGGTCCGCCGCCTACCTACGAGACGTGGCGCGCCTGGATGTCGAGTTCCGGAACCGCCGTCGCGTTCGCGGGGTTTGGCGCGGCCTTGCTGGCGCACGCCTGGGTGGGACTTCGCGACGTGATGATGGATTACATCGCGTCGCTCGCGCTGCGCGTCGCATCGCTCGCGCTGCTCGCCGCGGCGTTGCTCGCCATTGGCGCCTGGATGGTCGTGATTCTCGGGCGAGCGATCCTCGGGTGAGGCGACGATGAACGCCCGCGCCGAGCGCCTGAACAGGAGCGAGGTTCCCGGATGAAGTTCTCGATCTTTCGCTACAACCCGGAACGCGACAGCAAGCCCTACATGCAGGACTACGAGGTCGTACCCGGCCCCGACGAGCCGATGCTCCTCGACGCGCTGCTGCGCATCAGGCAGGAGGACGAATCACTCGCGCTGCGCAAGTCCTGCCGCGAGGGCGTTTGCGGGTCCGATGCCATGAACATCAACGGGCGCAACGGGCTGGCGTGCATCACGCGTCTGGAGACGCTGAGTGAACCGGTGAAGATACGCCCGCTGCCGACCTTCCCGGTCATCCGCGACCTCGTGGTCGATATGTCGGGGTTCTTCGAGCAGTACCACTCGATCAGACCGTACCTGATCAACGACGCACCTCCACCGCAAAAGGAGCACCGCCAGTCCCCCGAGGATCGGGCGAAGCTCGACGGCCTGTACGAGTGCATCCTCTGCGGCTGCTGCACCAGTCAGTGCCCGTCGTTCTGGTGGAATCCCGACAAGTTCGTCGGCCCCGCGGGGTTGCTACAGGCCTACCGCTTTCTCGCCGACAGCAGGGACCGGGCGTCGGCCGATCGCCTCGACGACCTGAACGATGTCTATCGGCTTTTTCGCTGCCGCAGCATCATGAACTGCACCGAGGTCTGCCCCAAGGGGCTGTCTCCGTCGAGATCCATAGAGAAGATCAGGCTCCTGCTGGCGAAAGAATCGCTCTGAGTCGCGCTCGCATCGGACCGGCAATCCTTTGATTCACCGAGTCGGCTGCAGGCGAGCGCAGCGCCGGGACCGGCGCTGCGCGAGCCAGCCGGGATCGCACCCTTCACGCCGGCTCGCGACCAGCCGGGATCGCACCCTTCACGCCGGCACGCGCAAAGGGACCTGCGTTGGCTCGCACCTGGTGCGCAGGCGCTGGCCCCGGTTCGCCTGACATCGAGAACAGGTACCGGAGAATCGGCCGTTGTGCCATCATTGCGTCGCGCGTCCGCGACGCGCGGTATGGGTGTGGAACAGGAAGTCCTCGATTGCCCGTCGCTTCGCCGCATTGATTCGACGACATCCCCGGTAGCAGGTTCGAGCGCCCCGTCCTCGCGCTCGAAGGCGCTCGCGCGGCCGCCGGTCCTGTGAACGCCCACTCCGCAGCCGCCGGGTTCGCCCGAGCGGCTG
>JADLDQ010000121.1 GCA_020846575.1 Burkholderiales bacterium | reverse complement strand
GGCGGTACCCCGGCGGCAACCCGGCAGCACCCCGGCGGCCGTCCGACGGCGATCCGCCTGGGCGATAATCACGGCCCGTACGTGGCGCCGCGCGCAGGCCGCGGCGCCTCGTCCGCACATCCGGCGATTGCGGAGCAATCGCTTCTTTCCGTCACTGACTGTCCCAGCGATCCCACAGCATGAGCAACTTGGATTCCCAGCGGCCCGGGAGGAAACTCCCGGGGATTGCCGTTCTTCTCGTGATCGTGCTCGCCGCGGTGGCGGGCGGCGGATATGTCCTCGCGCCGCGCTTCGAACGCGAAGCCCCGCGGATCGCCCTTCCGGACAGCGAGGCCCTGGGCCTCGCGCCCGTGGAGATCACCGTGACCGATGGCGGCGCGGGACTGAAGTCGCTCAGTGCGACGCTCTCGGCGGGCGGCACGGACCACGTGCTGGTCTCCGAGCAGTACGCGCAGCCGGTGAGCGAGAAGAAGATCGCAGTCGCCCTCTCCGCCAGGCTCGCCGGCATTAAGGAAGGCCCCGCCGTGCTGCGGGTGAGCGCGCGCGACGGCTCGCTGTGGAATTTCTTCCGGGGTAACGAGGCCGCGATCCAGAAGAACATCGCCATCGACGTGACCCCGCCGACGATCGAGCTGATCGCCGACGACCGCTACGTCAATTTCGGCGGCGCCGGCGTGCTCGTCTACAGATCCTCGCCGGACACGGCCGCCAGCGGCGTGCGGATCGCCGGTCGCTTCTTCCCGGGTTTCCGAGGCCCGATAAAGGACCACCCGGATCGCTTCATCGCCCTGTTCGCGCACCCCTACAACGCGCCGCCCGAGGCGAGGGCCGCGCTGATCGCGACCGACAAGGCCGGGAACACCAGGGAAGTGCCGCTCACCTATGAATTGAAGAACGTCAGGTACAAGAAGAGCACCATCCAGATTTCCGATGGATTCGTGGAAAGGATCGCCCCGCTGTTGAGCGATGTCGCCGCGCGCCAGGGCACACCGAAGGAGGTGTTCCTGCGCATCAACAAGGGGCTGCGCAAGGAGAACGAGGACCGGATCGCCACCATCACCGGGAAATCCACGCCCTCGATCCTCTGGAAGGGCGCGTTCACGCAGCTCGGCAACTCCAAGGTCGAGGCCAACTTCGCGGACGAGCGCACCTACACCTACGACGGCGCACCGATCGACACCGCCTACCACCTGGGCTTCGACCTGTCGGTCACCCGCCGGTATCCGGTCGAAGCGGCCAACAGCGGCGCGGTCGCCTTCGCCGGCGACCTGGGCATCTACGGCAACACCGTCATCCTGGACCACGGTCTGGGCCTGTACACGCTCTACGGCCACCTGAGCTCGATCGACGTCAAAGCGGGCGAGACGATCGCGCACAGGCAGGTCTTGGGCAGGACCGGGGAGACGGGCCTCGCCGCCGGCGATCACCTGCACTACGGGGTGTACCTGCACGGGGTCGCCGTACTGCCGCTGGAGTGGTGGGATGCGAAGTGGATCGCCGACAACCTCGAGCCCAAGCTCGAGGGCAAGACCGGCGAGACCATCGCCGAGTCGCAGCAGGCGAGCGCGCCGCGCAAGACCGTGCGCAAGCGGCGCCGCTGAGCGTGCACTTCAGGGCGAGGGGCACACACCCCGCCGGCACGCTCGATGTGATCCAGGTTGTCGCGGCCACAGAGCTTGGAGTCGGCCACGTACAGGAAGTCTGCCCGCCCGGCCACCGCGCGCAGCGCCTCCCAGCTTACGATGTGGGTAATCGAGTCGTTGGAGTTGCCGCCGGCGACCCGCAAGGGCACTGGCACGCCGCTCTGTGCCTCGGTGGTGAGGATGAACAGCGACTGCTTCAGATCGGACTGGTGGTCCTCGGAGTACACGCAGGTGATTACCGGGCCGGTGCGCCCGCGTATCGAGCGCCCGGTGGCGCCGCGGGACTGCCCGTAAGAGGCCACCGAGACCGAGTCGTCATGCAGTTCGTCAAAGCGCACGCCGAACGTCTGACCCAGCGCGAGCACCGCCGCGGCGAGCAGTGCTGCCCGATCAGCATCGAAGATGCCGATCCAGCGCGCGGCCGATGCGCTCATCGCCCAGTTCGGCCATCTGCACCCGGGCCAGGCCGAACAGCTCCGGGGCGAAGCTCACCGCGGTCTCCGGCTGGCGCTCGATCGGTTGGCGCTGCGTGACGATCGAGCGTAGCAGCACACCCGGTGTCCGGGCGTGTGTCACGACATTGCGCCGGCTGTGCGAGCCCTCCAGTGAATTGCACGCCGCCGAGCAGTGGTACCGCACGACCGCCTTGGAAGACGTATTGCAGATTCGCCCCGAGCAGGTCTACGACGAGCGGCTGTACCGCACGCTGGACCGGCTGCTGCCGCACAAGGAAGCGATCAAGCAGCGCCTGGTCAAGCGCTACGGGGAGCTGTTCGAGTTGGACTACGAGCTGCTGCTCTACGACGTCACCAGCACCTATTTCGAGGGGCAGTGCGCCGCTCCGGCCATTGCGCGGCGCGGCTACAGCCGCGATCACCGTGGGGACTGCGTGCAGGTGAATATCGCGATGGTGGT
>JADLDQ010000120.1 GCA_020846575.1 Burkholderiales bacterium | reverse complement strand
TCGCCGGCGGCGACTACTCGAGCTTCGCGCTCAAGAGCGACGGCACGGTCTGGGCCTGGGGTTACAACGCCAACGGGAGGCTGGGCGACGGAACGACGAGCCAGTCGACCCTGCCGGTCGCCACCTATCAACTGCCTTCCACGGTCGCGCTCTCCAGCTCAGTCAATCCGACCAAAGTCGGCGATGCGGTCAGCTTCACGGCGACGGTGAGCGGCTCCTCCCCGACCGGCAACGTGGTGTTCAAGGACGGCTCGACCACGATCGGTACGCAGCCGCTGGTGGGCGGGGTGGCGACTTTGACTTCGAGCGTGGCCAACAATAACGCCCTCCCCCAAGGCGCCCGCACGATCACCGCACAGTACGTCGGCGACGCGAACAACAACGCCAGTGTATCGCTGCCGCTGTACCAGGAAGTGAAGGCCGCGGCATTGGGCGGAGCGGCGGTGGTCACCCTGCTCAGGTCGGGCCCGGATGCGCATCACGCGTTCGCCCGTCGCAGCGACGGTGCGCTGCTCGCCTGGGGCAGCAACGGCAACGGGCAGCTGGGCGACGGCACCGGCACCGACCGCAACACCCCGATCGTGGTGCAGGGCGTTTCCGGTGTGACGGCAGCCGCAGCCGGCAACAACTTCAGCCTCGCGGTCTCGGGAGGCAACGTGTTTGCATGGGGCAGCAACGGTTACACGCAGCTCGGGGCACCGATCGGCGAATGGTGGCTGCCGTCGCAGATTCCCGATTTCTCGAACGTCGGCGACGTGGCGGCCGGCCGCTTCCACGCCGTGGCGCTGAAGAACGACGGCAGCGTCTGGACCTGGGGCTACAACGGCTACGGCCAGCTCGGAGACGGCTCGACCACGCAGCAGGGATCGCCGCTGCAGGTCGGTATCGGCGGCGTCACGGCGATCGCGGCCGGCCAGTATTCCACCTACGCGCTGAAGAGTGACGGCACGGTCTGGGCCTGGGGCTACAACAATTACGGGCAACTGGGCGACGGCACGACGACCAACCGCAGCGTGCCGACGCAGGTGCTCGGATTGAGCGGGATCAGCGCCATCGCGGCCGGCGGCGGATATGGAATCGCCCTGAAGAACGACGGCAGCGTATGGGCCTGGGGCTACAACGCGAACGGAGAACTCGGCGACGGCACCGAAACGACGCGCTCGACACCCGTGCAGGTGTTCGGACTGACCAACGTCACCATGATCGCCGCGGGAGACAACCACGCGCTTGCGCTTCGAAATGACGGAACGGTCTGGGCCTGGGGCTACAACGCCTACGGTCAACTGGGCAACACCACCGGCCAGAGTTCCCCGGTGGCGCGCCAGGTGCTGGGGCTGCCGCCCACCGTGACCCAGTTCGCGGCCAGCACCATCAACAGCTACGCGCTGCGCAGCGACGGCTCGGTCTGGGCCTGGGGCTACACCGGCAACGGGGAACTGGGCGACACGACGAACACGACGCAGTACCTCCCGGTAGCGACTCATCTCCTGCCTTCATCGGTCGCGCTGACCAGCACGCCCAACCCGACGACCGTCGGGCAGGCCGTGAGCCTCACGGCGACGGTGAGCGGCAGTTCGCCGGGCGGAAACGTCAACTTCCTGGAAGGTTCCACCACCCTCGGCACTGTCGCGCTCGTCTCCGGCGTGGCGACCCTGAGCAACTACAGCTCGCTCACCCAGGGCGCCCACGCCATCACCGCGCAGTACGCCGGTGATGCGAACAACAACCCGAGCGTATCGCTGCCGCTGTACCAGGAGGTCAAGGCGGCTGCCCTCGGGGGCGCAGGCGCAGCGTCGATCGCGCTGATCGACGCGCGGCCGAACGGCAGCAGCGCGCTGGCCCGCAGGAGCGACGGGACGCTGCTCGCCTGGGGCTACAACGGCCACGGACAGCTCGGCGACGGCACCAAGACCCAACGAACTTCACCGGTGCCGGTGCCAGGGCTGGCGAACGTGAGCGCGCTCGCAGCCGGTCCGGTTCACAGCCTCGCGGTAAGCGCAGGCAACGTTTTCGCCGGGGGCTACACCGGTTACGGGGCGCTGGGCACCGGCGACACGGGCGAACGGCTGGTTCCCACGCAGGTGCCGGGCCTTTCCGGCGTGGTGGCCGTGGCCGCGGGACAGTACTTCAGCCTCGCGCTGAAGGACGACGGCACGCTCTTCGCTTGGGGCTACAACGGCTACGGGAATCTGGGCGACGGCTCGACTACGCAGCGCAATTCGCCGGTGCAGGTGCTGGCCGGCGTCAGCGCGATCGCGGCGGGCCAGTACTTCAGCCTCGCGCTCAAGTCGGACGGCACCGTCTGGGCCTGGGGCTACAACGCTTACGGACAACTGGGTGACGGGAGCACATCCAACCGCTCCACTCCGGCGCAGGTGATCGGACTCGCCGGCAGCGTCACGGCCATCGCGGCCGGCGACAGTTTCGCCCTCGCCCTGAATTCCGACACGAGCGTCCAGGCCTGGGGCTATAACGTTTATGGGCAGCTGGGCGACGGCACCACCACGCAGAGCGCCACCCCGGTACCGGTCTTCGGACTCACCGGCGTGGTCCAGGTCGCCGCGGGCACCCACCACGCGCTCGCACGGCGCTCGGACGGCAGCGCATGGGCCTGGGGCTACAACAGCTACGGACAGCTCGGACTCGGGACTACGCAGAGTTCTCCGATTCCCCGGCAGGTCCTCGGATTGAACAGCGCGGCCCAGCTGGCGGGCGCGGACAACGCGAGCTTCGCGCTGAGAGGCGACGGATCCGTCTGGGCCTGGGGCTACAACGGCTACGGGAATCTCGGCGACCGCACCACGAACACCCAGTCCCTCCCGGTGGCGACCTACCTGCTGCCCTCCTCGGTGAGCCTCGCCGGCACGCCCAATCCCTCGACCATCGGACAGGCGGTGAGTTTCACCGCGACGGTGACCGGCGTATCCCCCACCGGCACGGTCGTCTTCAAGGACGGCAATACCAGCATCGGCTCGGCGCCGCTCGACGGCAGCGGCGTCGCCGTGCTGAACGTCGTGGCGGGGCTCACGCAGGGTGCGCATGTCATCAGCGCCCAGTACCAGGGCGACGCGAACAACAACCCCGCGGACGCCCTGCTCACGCACGCCGTGTCCTCCTTCCCGATCTTCGCCAGCACTGTCGGCGGTGGCACCATCTCGAGCAACCCGTCCGGGCTCAACTGTGGCGCGACCTGCACCGCGTATTTCGCCGGCGGCGCCTCGGTCACGCTGACGGCTTCGCCCGCCTCGGGCAACACGTTCGCCGGCTGGAGCGGTGGAAGCTGCTCGGGTATCGGGAACTGCACGCTGACCGTGAACGCCGCCGCCACCGTCGTCGCCACGTTCACGCCGACGATGCCCGTGTTGAGCGTCAGCCGGGTCGGCGCAGGCACGGTCACGAGTTCACCGGCGGGCATCGACTGCGGGTTTGACTGCGGACAGGCGTACGCCTCCGGGACCGCGGTCACCCTGATCGCGACGGCCGAAACCGGTTTCGTCTTCGGCGGTTGGACGGGCGCGTGCAGCGGCACCGGACCCTGCAACGTGAACGTGAACTCGGCGCTCGGCGTCACCGCCACGTTCCTGCCTTACGCGGGTGGGACCGTCGCCACCACCGGCTTCACCCTGACCGGCAACAGCTTCACCACGACGCTGGACGTGATGGCGACTTTCGGCAACCAGGACCCGGGCGCCGGCGTCGGCGGCGTCACCGAAAACGTCAACGCGGTATGGGCCTGGAATGCGACGGCGCAGAAGTGGCGGTTCTTCACGCCGCAGTTCACGACGGCCCAGAACGCCGCCTACGCCGCTCAGAACGGTTACGAAGTGCTGGCGACGGTGTCACCCGGCGAGGGCTACTGGGTCGATGCGCTGGTACCGCTCAACCTGCCGGCCCAGAGCGGCACGCCCTACGTGCCGGCCAAACCGCAGTTCGACACCCTGCCCTCCCAGTTCAACCTGCTGGCGATGGGCACGACGATGACGCCGTCGCAGTTCAACATCGCGGTGGGCGTGCCGCCGACGCCACCCAACGTACCGCAGAACTTCGTTTCGCTGTGGGCCTGGGATTCGCAGCGTTCGAAGTGGTACTTCTACGCGCCTTCCCTGGAGGCGCCGGATGCGCCGGTCACCAACGCCGAGTACGCCGCGGCGCAGGGATTCCAGGACTTCGGCGGCGGCACGCCGCCGGCGCCGGCCATGCTGCTGCAGCCCGGGGTCGGCTTCTGGGTGGACAAGTAGCGAGCGCGCCGGCCGGGTCGCTCGCGGGGAGTCTCATCGAAGCCCTTGTCGCTTCGCGACAAGGGCTTCGCGTCTGGGACTGCCAGCGGCGCTCAGAGCGCGTGAAATAATCGGACTTGCAGTTGCGCGCGCTCGTAAGCCGGCACGGGACCGCTCCGAACGCGCCGGAATCGACGATCTCACCTCGGGTGAGGGTTCACACCCCCAAGATAAGAGGCAAGAACGACCCCGGGTCTTTTTCACAGCCTCTCAGGCAGCGCCCGCCCGCACCAGGTCGAAGACGGGCGTGGGCTCCTTGAAGCCGCGCAGCTTCGCGGCGCGCTGGTTGGTGAAGGCGAGGGCGGCGTCGTCCTTGAGGCAGTCCCGCACCGACTTCGACACCACGATGGACAGGCGCTCGGCCATGCTGCACAGCCGTGCCGCCAGGTTGACGTTCGGGCCGATCAGGGTGTAGTCGAGCCGCTCCGGCGAGCCGAGGTTGCCGATCATCACCGGCCCGGTATGGATGCCGATGCCGAGCTGGTGGATGTCGATCTTCTCCTCGGCGACCTGCCGCATGGAGATGTCCAGCATGTCCAGGGCACATAGACAGCCCTTGCGGACCATGTCCTCGCCGTCGAACACCGCCATCAGCCCGTCGCCGGAGAACTTGTCCACGTAGCCGCCGTGCAGGTGAACCTGTTTCACCTGGGCGCCGATGTATTCGCTCAGGACGTGAAACAGCGTCTCGGGCGGGAGCTCCTGGCTCATCTCGGTGAACCCGCGCATATCCGAAAACAGCACGCAGACCTCTTCCTCACGCGGCGGCGGCAGCACCCCGGTCTCGGCGAATGCACGCGCGATCCCCTCGGTGCGCGGCGACACGTAGCGCTGCAGCGACTGGCGGATCTGCTCGACCTGGCGCAGGTAGGCATTCTTCTGCAGCAGGCTTCGAAGCCGCGCCCTGAGAACCACCGCCTGAAGGGGCTTGTGTATGAAGTCGTCGCCGCCGGCATCCAGCGCCCATTGCAGCGCGTCGTTCTGCTCCAGAGTCGTCACGAAGATGATCGGTACGTTCCCGTAAGCGTCGAGTCCGCGTATCGAACGGCACAGTTCGATGCCGCCGGTCCTCGGCAGCTGGATATCGATCACGAACGCATCGATCGGTTCGGTCCGGGCGACGCGAAGAGCGAGCTCCGCATCTCCAGCCTCGAACACGGTCACGCCGTAGTTCGTGAGTACCGCCGTGATCATGGTCCGGTGCGCGACTGCGGCGTCCACGACCAGCACTCGCTTGTGCTCAAGTATGTCGGCCATGGGGCGGGATCCGGATGGTTCGGTGGGCCTGCCTGGATTCGAACCAGGGACCAAAGGATTATGAGTCCTCTGCTCTAACCGGCTGAGCTACAGGCCCCGGGGGTCGGTTCGGCGCTGCGGCAATTATACCGGTTGGCCGCTACCACGGACCGCCGCGGCGCGACTTGAGACGCGCTTGGCGCGCATCGTGACGAATTCCTCCGCAGCCGTGGGATGGATCCCGACAGTGGCGTCGAACTGCTGCTTGGTGAGCCCGGCCTTGACCGAGATGGCGATGCCCTGGATCACCTCGGGTGCGTCGGCGCCGACCATGTGGGCGCCCAGCACCCGTTGCGTACCCGGCTCCACCACCAGTTTCATCAGGGTACGCTCCTCGCGGCCGGTCAGCGTGTGCTTGAGCGGGCGGAACTCCGCCTGGTAGATATCGACCTCTCCGAAGCGCTCCACCGCGTCTTCTTCGCTCAGCCCCACGGTGCCCACCGGGGGTTGGCTGAACACCGCCGACGGCACCGACTCGTGGTCAACGGGCACGGCGTGGCCTCCGCCAAACAGCGTCGTTGCAACGACCTGGCCCTCGCGGATCGCGACAGGCGTGAGCGCGATCCGGTTGGTCACGTCACCGACGGCGAATATGTGGCTCACGTTGCTTCGGCCGTACGGGTCGACCACCACCCCGCCCTGGGCGTCGAGACGCACGCCGGCATTCTCCAGACCGAGCCCCCGCGTCGAAGGCCGGCGTCCCGTGGCGCACATCACCGCGTCGCACCGGCTTGACGCGATGCCCGCGACGCCGGCGATGCGGGCGAGGAGTGATCCATCGTCCGAGCGTTCCACCGCAGTCACCTCGGATCGCAACAGCACCCGAATGCCCTTCCTGGCGATCTCCCGCGACAGGTGCTGCCGGACCCCGCTGTCGAAACCCCTCAGGATCTGTTCGCCGCGATAGCACAGCGTCACTTCGGATCCAAGGCCGTGGAAAATGCCGGCGAATTCCACCGCGATGTAGCCGCCGCCGACGATCAGGATGCGCCGCGGCAGTTCGGGCAGCTCGAAGGCCTCGTTGGACGTGATGCAGTGCTCGGCTCCGGGGATGCCGGGCACGTGCGGCCAGCCGCCGGTCGCGACCAGGATATTGGCCGCGATGATGCGCTGCCCGGACACGTCCAGCGCGTGCGCATCGAGCAGCGTCGCCCGTCCGCGAAGCGGGCGCACCCCGCATTCTTCGAGCAGCCGGACATAGACACCCTCCAGCCGGCCGATTTCGCGGTTCTTCGCTTCGATCAGGTCCGGCCAGGAAAACCGTGCGCCTTCCAGGCGCCAGCCGAATCCGGCGGCGTCCTCGAAATCCTCGCGAAAGTGGGCGGCGTAGACCAGGAGCTTCTTCGGGACGCAGCCGCGTATGACGCAGGTGCCGCCGTATCGGTACTGCTCGGCGACACCGACCTTCGCCCCGAACCCGGCGGCGATGCGGCTGGCGCGCACGCCGCCCGATCCGCCACCGATGACGAAAAGGTCGTAATCGCAGGAACTCATCCCCGGCGCGACACCTCTACCCCGCCGCCGCACCGCAGGGTGTCTGCCTGCGGTTGCACGCCTGCGGCCGCGCGCCTGCGGCGGCGCGCCCGGTGCTCGGACGCCCACGGATCGCCGCAGGACTCGACGCGGCCGCCTGCGCGGCGCTTCGCATCAGGTGTTCTCCAGGAAGGTCTTGAGCCGTTCCGAGCGCGAGGGATGCCGCAGCTTGCGCAGCGCCTTCGCCTCGATCTGGCGGATGCGCTCGCGCGTCACGTCGAACTGTTTGCCGACCTCCTCGAGCGTATGGTCGGTATTCATCTCGATGCCGAAGCGCATGCGCAGCACCTTCGCCTCGCGCGGCGTGAGCGAGTCCAGTATGTCCTTGGTCACCTCGCGCAGGCTGGCGTACATCGCGGCATCATTCGGCGCGAGCGTGGACTGGTCCTCGATGAAATCACCCAGATGGGAGTCGTCGTCGTCCCCGATGGGAGTCTCCATCGAAATCGGCTCCTTGGATATCTTCAGGATCTTGCGGATCTTCTCCTCGGGCATCTCCATCTTCTGCGCGAGCGTGGCGGGGTCCGGCTCGAGGCCTGTTTCCTGCAGGATCTGGCGCGAGATCCGGTTCATCTTGTTGATGGTCTCGATCATGTGCACCGGGATGCGGATGGTGCGCGCCTGGTCCGCGATCGAGCGGGTGATGGCCTGCCGGATCCACCACGTCGCGTAGGTCGAGAACTTGTAGCCCCGCCGGTACTCGAACTTGTCCACCGCCTTCATCAGCCCGATGTTCCCCTCCTGAATCAGGTCGAGGAACTGCAGGCCCCGGTTGGTGTACTTCTTCGCGATAGAGATCACCAGCCTCAGGTTGGCTTCGGTCATTTCTCGCTTGGCGCGTCTGGCCTTGGCCTCGCCGGTGGACATCTGCTTGTTGATCTCCTTGAGGTCCTTGAGCGGGATCCCGATCTTCTTCTGGATGTCGATCAGCTTCTGCTGCTGCTCCAGGATATTCGGTTCGAAGCGGGCGAGCGTGGCGCCGTAAGGCTGGTTCTCGGTCAGTTCGTGCTTTACCCACCGCAGCGAGGTCTCGTTACCCGGGAACACCTTGATGACGTGCGGCCGCGGCATCTGGCTCTTGTTGACGCACAGGTCCATGATGGTGCGCTCGTGACGGCGTACTTCATCCACCATGCCGCGTACCGTGTCGGACAGCTTCTCGATGATCCGCGCGGTGAAGCGGATGCCCATCAGTTCCGCCGAGATCTGGTCGCGGACCTTGATGTACTCCTTGCTGCGGTGGCCGTTCTCGGCGAGCGCTTTCTTCAGTTTCTCGTAAAGGCGCCGGATCTTCGCGAAGCGCACCAGCGAGTCCTGCTTGAGCTGCAGCAGGCTCGCGGCTATCGCGGCGCCCTCGTCGTCGGCGTCCTCCTCGTCGTCCTCGTCGTCCTCCGGTTCAAGCTCCTCGGCGAGCTGCCGAATCGGCTCTTCTTTCGCGTTCGGATCGACCAGCCCGTCCACCAGCTCGTCGATTCGCATCTCGTCGCGCTCGACCCTGGAGGCGAGCGCGAGGATTTCCTGGACCGTCGTGGGACAGGCGGAGATGGCCTGGATCATGTGCTTGAGCCCATCTTCGATCCGCTTGGCGATCTCGATCTCGCCTTCACGGGTCAGCAGCTCCACCGATCCCATTTCGCGCATATACATGCGCACCGGGTCGGTGGTGCGGCCGAACTCCGGATCCACCGTGGACAGCGCCGCCTCGGCCTCCTCCTCGGCATCCTCGTCGGGAACGACCGCAGTGGCGGTCTCGGAAATGAGCAGCGTCTCGGCATCCGGCGCCTCGTCGTACACCTGGATGCCCATGTCGTTGAACGTGGAGATGATCGACTCGATCTGCTCGGCGTCGACCATGTCGTCGGGCAGGTGGTCGTTGATCTCGGCATAGGTGAGGTAGCTGCGCTCCTTCCCGAGCTTGATAAGGTTCTTCAGGCGGGTCCGCCGCGCCTCGGCGTCCTCGGGCTTCATATCGGCGCGCGACAGCAGCGCCCGCTCCGCCTCGCTGTTGCGGCGTGATGCACGCCCGCCGCGCCCGACACGCAGCTTGACGATCTCCTGGGCGGCCTTGAGCCGCGCCTCGGCCGCCTTCTTCTCCTCCTTGTCCTTCAGCGCCTTCGCCTTCGCGGCTTCCTTTTCCTTCAGCGCCTTCGCCCTCGCGGCCTCTTTTTCCTTCTGCGCCTTCTCCTTGGCGAGCTGCTTTTCCTTGCGCAGGCGTTCCTTCGCCTTTTCGCGTTCGGCGGCTATCCGGGCCTTTTCCCTGGCGCGGGTTGCCCGCTCGCGCTCCAGGCGCTTGCGCGCACGCTCGCGTTCGCGCTCCACCTCGGCGCGCGTGCGCAGGCGCTCGCGCTCAGCCGCTGCCCGTGCCTTCTCCCGCTCCGCGGCGGCATGCGCCCTCTCGCGTTCCATCCTGGCCCGTGCCTTCTCGCGCTCGGCCGCCGCGCGCGCCTTGTCCTTCTCGCGTTTCAACTTCAGAAGCTCCTTCTCCTTCGTGCGTACCAGCTTTTCGCGCAGTTGCTCGCGCGCCCTCTCGCGAGCCTCTCTGACAGCTTTGGGCTCCCTCGGGTTCCCGGCCGGCCTGGTTCTGGGCATCGCGCGCTGCGTGACCGCGCCCCCCGCCTTGCGGGAAGCCGCCCTTGCAGGGCGGGCAGATGCTCTGGCCGTCTTGTTGCCTTTCACCATGGTGGGTCCTGTGTGTGCGAGTTTGCGGGAAAAGCCTTAAAAATTAATAAGTTCTGGGCGATGTGCGAACCGAGTATTATATCACAGTTAGAGCCCCGCACCGGGTCGGTCGAGGTCACGCAGCCTTGCGGTCAGGTGCCTGAGCTGGTCGGCTTCTTCGGCATCCAGGCCGCCGGCCGTGCCCTTGGCGTTCAGTTGCTCGATGCACCTGCGCACGTGGCCTTGCTCGATGCGCGGCAGGGCATCCAGCAGGTAGCCCTCGGCGTCTTCCGGCTGCAGGTCGAGGACCCGCATCTGCCTGAACAGGCTGTCGAAGTAAGCCTCGAAGCGGGTATCGCGGAAACGCTCGATGAGCTGGGGCTCGAGGTTCGGCCCCGGCAATGACTCGGCAAAATCGAGGAACGCAAGCAGGGGTTCGGTGTCCGGGCTGTCCGGGTCCAGAAACTCGACCCGCACCCGGGTTGCAAAGCCGGGGTTGACCATCAGCCGAAGCAGAATCTGCCATTCCATCGAGCGTGCGGGAGAGCGCCCGCCTCCCCTCGGCGGCGCCGGCCGGCCGCCAGCGGAGAACGAGCGCGTATCCGTGAGCCGCGCGACCTCCGCCAAAGGCATGCCCGTCTCCTGCGCGAGGCGCATGCAGAGCTGCAGCCGCAACGCCGGCGCCCCCACCTTCTTCACCAGCGACCCGGCTTCGGCGAGCAGCTTCGATCGCCCCTCGAGCGTCTTCATGTCGGTGCGGCCGCGCAGCTCCGCGAACACGAACTCCGACAGGGCCGGCGCCCGATCCAGCGCCTCCTCGAAGGCCGCCGCTCCGCGCGCACGCACGTAGCTGTCGGGGTCGTCCTCGACGGGAAGCATCAGAAATCGGGCCAGCCTGCGATCGGTGAGTTCCGGGAGCACCACCTCCAGGGCGTGCCAGGCGGCGCGCCGGCCGGCGGCGTCGCCGTCGAAGCAGAACACGATCTCGTCCGTCTGCCGGAACAGCTTCTGCACATGAACCGCGGACGTGGCGGTGCCAAGCGTGGCCACCGCGTACTCGACGCCGTGCTGCGCGAGCGCGATGACATCCATGTAGCCTTCGACGACGATGACTCGACCGCGAGCGCGGATTGCGTTGCGCGCCTGCCACAATCCGTAGAGCTCGCGCCCCTTCTCGAACAGCGGCGTTTCCGGCGAGTTGAGGTATTTCGGCTCCCCGGCCCCGAGCACGCGCCCTCCGAATCCGATGATCGCGCCCCGATGGTTGAGGATGGGAAACACGATCCGGTCCCGGAACCTGTCGTAGCACCGGCCGCCCTCGCCCGCAACCACCAGGCCCGCATCCTTCACCGCCTGACCGGTGTAATCGGCAAACACCGTCTGCAGGTTCTGCCAGGCATGGGGCGCATAGCCCAGGCCGAAGCGCGCGGCGACCTTTCCGCTGAGGCCTCGACCCTTGAGGTAATCGATCGCGCGCTGCGAATCCCTGAGACTCTCACGGTAATACTGCGCGGCCCGGTCGAGGATTTCGTGAAGGTCGGGACCGGCGGGGGTCATCGCACCGGTCTCCACTTGGGGCAGCTTCATGCCCATAGACTGCGCCAGTTCCCGCACCGCTTCCACGAAGCCCAGCCCCTGGTACTCCATGAGGAAGGAGATGGCGTTCCCGCTCGCACCGCAGCCGAAGCAGTGGTAGAACTGCTTGGCCGGACTGACGTTGAAGGAAGGCGTCTTCTCGTTGTGAAACGGGCAACAGGCAGTGAAGTTCGCGCCGCTCTTCTTGAGCGGCAAGTAGCGCTCGATCAGGCCGACGAGATCGACGCGATTCAGCAGGTCCTGCTTGAACGAATCCGGTATCAAGTCGCGAGTTGCGCGCCGCCAGCGCACGTGAATGGCAAGCCCGCCACATGACTCGGGGACCGGCGCATGCCGGTGTTCATGTGCGGGCGGACACCCGTTATAGGCCATCCACCGGAATACGCAAGCCGCGAAATTCGTGCCAGCCCCGAATGTGAAATCAGCGCGTGGGACCGGGCCGGCGGAGTCTCGGGTCGGTTCAGCGTCCCAGACGAGCCTTCAACAGCGATGATACGGTGCTCATGTCCGCCCGACCGGCGAGGCGCATCTTGAGCAGCGCCATGACCTTGCCCATGTCGCGCGCCGTCGCAGCGCCCGTTTCGGCAACGGCAGTCGCCACGTCAGCCGCAATCTCTCCCTCGGAGAGCCGCTGCGGCAAATAGCCCGTCAGCACATCGACTTCGAAGGTCTCGGCATCCACCAGGTCTCGACGCCCTGCCGCCTGGAACTGGGCGATCGACTCCCTGCGCTGCTTGACGAGCCTTTCGACGGTCGCAAGCACATCGGTATCGTTCAACTCGACCCTGTCGTCGATCTCCTTCTGCTTGATCGCCGCAAGCAGCATGCGAATGCAGGACAGACGCGCAGCGTCCCTGCTGCGCATCGCCGCCTTCATGTCATCGGTGATCCGCTGCTTCAGGGACACGAAACCGCCACCAGGTAAGGGTTGGATTTCTGGCTGGACCCGCTGGATCGGCCTGGTCGAAGCCGGAGGCTGTTCGAGGTCGGCAGGCGCGACCCCCGCCGCCGGGGAAATCAGTACAGCTTTGGAGGGAGCGTCTGGCTGCGCAGGCGCTTGTAGTGGCGCTTGATGGCGGCGGCGAGCTTTCTCTTGCGAAGCGCGGTGGGCTTTTCGTAGAACTCACGGGCACGAAGCTCGGTGAGCAGCCCGGTCTTTTCGACCGTGCGCTTGAAACGGCGAAGGGCCACTTCAAACGGCTCGTTCTCCTTCACGCGGACTGTCGGCATGCGGCGGATTTCCTTGCGAAATTGGGTGACACAGGGGTCTGGTGAGCCGATGATTGTAACGTGCCCTCGGCCTGCCGGCCATTCCCAGTTCGCACGCGCGGGATACATACGCCTCCCACAGCGAGTGCACCCCGGCCGCCCGGGCTGGTGTAGCGAGGCTAACTCACTGATAATGCATGGCTTGGTGAATGCACCCGGTCCGGGCCGGCGCCCCGAGGGCGGGCATCTGGCGCGTGCGCCGGCATTGCCGGGCTGCGACGCACCCAGTCGCGATCTTCCGGGGTGCGCGCTTCGGCTGGCGCGATGTCTCAGCGGCGCTCACGCCCTTGGCGTCCCCGACCTTCCTCACGGATGAGCCCATGCTGGTACTGGGATTGGAAACCTCCTGCGACGAGACCGGCGTCGCACTCTACGACAGCCAGGCCGGTCTGCTGGCCCATGCCCTGCATTCGCAAGTCGAACTGCACCATGACTACGGTGGCGTGGTGCCCGAGCTGGCGTCGCGCGACCACATCCGGCGCCTGCTACCGCTGCTCGTGCGGGTGCTGGCCCAGGCCGGGCGCACGCCCTGCGCCATCGATGCGATTGCCTATACCGAAGGGCCAGGTCTCGCCGGTGCGCTCCTGGTCGGCGCGGGTATCGCCAACGCGCTCGCGTACGGCCTTTCCGTGCCTGCAATCGCCATACACCACCTGGAGGGGCACCTGCTGTCGCCCCTGCTCGCTCCCGCAGCGCCGCGCTTTCCTTTCGTCGCCCTGCTGGTCTCCGGAGGCCACACCCAACTGATGCGTGTGGACGGCGTGGGCAGGTACGCGCTCCTGGGCGAGACACAGGACGACGCCGCCGGGGAGGCCTTTGACAAGACGGCGAAGCTGCTGGGCCTGCCCTACCCGGGAGGTCCGGCGCTGGCCGCGCTCGCCCAGCGGGGAAACGCGGCGCGGTACCCGTTTCCGAGGCCGATGCTCAATTCGAACGATCTTGACTTCAGTTTCAGCGGCCTCAAGACCGCCGTGCTGCTCGCCTGCAGGTCGGCCTCCCCGCTCGAAGAGCACCGGGCCGATATAGCCGCCTCGTTCCAGGAGGCGGTCGTCGAGGTGCTGTGCGCCAAGTGCCTGCGGGCGCTGGAAGCGACCGGGCTGGACGCTCTGGTCGTGGCAGGCGGTGTCGGAGCCAACCTCACTCTGCGCGCCTCGCTCGACACGTCCGCAGCCCGAAACGGCTTCCGCGTCTTCTACCCTCCGCTCGAATTCTGCACCGATAACGGCGCCATGATCGCTCTGGCGGGCGCCTTGCACCTGACGCAGGATGCGGGTGCGGGTGCAGGCGAACGCAGGGGATACGGCTTCGGCGTGCGCCCGCGCTGGGAGCTGGGTCAGCCCTGAAGCCTGGCGCGCCGGTACGCTCGCGGCGAAGCCGCGCGAACGCCCTGGCGACGAACTCAGACCTGATCCGGCATCCTGCCCGGCTACTCGCCCATCCTGCGCTCCTCTGCGGACAGAAGGCGGCGGATGTTGGCCCTGTGTCGCCAGATGAGCAACAGCGCGATGACCGCGATCGCGCCGGTGATCGCATTGAGTCCCATGAGCCAGAAGCACCACAGCGGCGCGAACACTGCCGCTGCCAGGGCGGCCAGAGAGGAGACGCGGAAGATCGCGGCGACGATCAGCCAGGTGAGAACGGTGCCGATGCCCAGGCGAAGGTCCAGGGCAAGCAGAACACCGGCTGCCGTTGCGACGCCCTTACCACCCTGGAAGCGGAACAGGATCGGCCACAGATGGCCGGCAAACGCAGCCAGAGCGACGGCCGCGATGGTCCAGTTGGCGACGTTCCATTCCGGCGGCACCGCCCGCGCGAGGACGATGGCCAGCCATCCCTTGCCTGCGTCGCCCATGAGCGTGAGTGCCGCCGCAACCCGCCTGCCGGTACGCAGCACGTTGGTCGCGCCCGGGTTACCCGAACCGTAGGAGCGGGGGTCCGGCAGGCCCAAGGCACGGCTCACGATCATCGCGAAGGAGAGCGACCCCACGAGATAGGCCACAAGTATCAGTGCAGTCTCGACCATGTCATCGAAAGCCGCCGCGCACCCCGCTGGAACCGCGCCCGGCAGGCATGCGAGTTCAATCCCGTCTCGCATCCGCAGCCCAGGGGACTGCGAAAAGCGCTTCCCTTACAATTCACCATTCTAATGTCTCGCAGGCGCCTTCCCGCTGCCCATCGCCGCGCAGCGGGCGAACCATGGACACCATCTTCATCCGCGAGCTGCGCTTGTCCGCCTGGGTCGGCGTGCACCGACACGAAAGAGCCGCGCCGCAGACCATCGAGCTGAACATCGAGCTGGAGGTGCCCGGGCAGGCTCTGTTCACGACCGGACGGGTGAGCGACACGATCGACTATGCCGCGGTCACAGCCCGGGTCAAGTCGATGCTCGCCGAGGAACGCTTCGGCCTCGTGGAGACGCTCGCCGACCGGGTCGCACGGCTGATCGTGCAGGAGTTCAAGACTCCGCGGGTTCGTGTACGCATCACCAAGTTCGGCGCCGTTCCGGAAGCACGCGGCGTGGGCGCTTGCGTCGAACGCACCGCAACCGGATAGAGGCGGCGCAGCCGCCACGGCGCCAGCGGGGCGCAGCAAAGGCGGCTCAAGCCCTGGGGTGATGCTTTGCGTGCAGCGCCTTGAGGCGTTCCCGGGCGACGTGGGTGTAGATCTGGGTGGTGGAGATGTCCGCGTGCCCGAGCAGCATCTGCACCGCGCGCAGGTCGGCGCCGTGGTTCAGGAGGTGGGTGGCGAAAGCGTGGCGCAGCGTGTGAGGCGACAGCGGCTTGCCTGGGATGGCGAGAGCAGCGTGCCTGCGGATGAGGTACCAGAAGGCCTGCCGCGTCATCGGCCCGCCACGAGCCGTCACGAACACGAACTCGCTCGAGCGCCCGCGAAGCAAGACCTGCCTCGCATCGGCCTGATAGCGGCGCACCCATTCCACCGCATCCTCGCCCAGCGGGACCAGACGCTCACGCGCGCCCTTGCCGAATACCCGGACCAGCCCCGCGTTCAGATCCAGGCCGGTGAGCTTGAGGCCCACCAGTTCCGAGACCCGAAGGCCGCTCGCGTAGAGCACCTCGAGCATCGCGCGGTCGCGCAGCCCGGCCGGGAAATCGGCCGAGGGCGCCAAGAGCAGGGCTTCGACGTCTGCTTCGGTCAGCGTTCGAGGAAAGCGACGCGGCAGCTTCGGGGAGTCGAGTCGTACGGTGGGGTCCCGCGCAATGCGGCCGCCCGCGAGCACGAACCGGTAAAAGCGCCTCAGGCTCGACACCAGGCGCGCCTGTGTGGCCGCCTTGACACCCGCGGACCCCCGGTTACGAAGTGCGAGATAGCCGGCGACATCGGATTCGGAGACCTCCAGCAGCGGCCCGCGGCACACGGCGGCAAGCCAATCGGCGAACTGGCGCAGGTCGCGTCGATAGCTCTCGAGCGTGTTCCCGGAAAGCCCATCCTCCAGCCAGACGGCGTCACAGAACTCGTCGAGCAGGTCCGCGTCGCGAGGATTCATACGCAACCGTGCGGCTTCAGGCGGCGGAGCGGGATCGAAGGCATCGCGCGAGCGCACTGAACGATCGAACCCGCGTCCGGCGCGGTTTCGTCACGGACGGCGCGCAGCGCGCGCCGATGCGCCGATGCACCGCAACCGCCGCACCGAGACCCTGCGCATCGCCTCCTGCGGCGGGACGCCCCGTCCCCGAGCCGGTGTCGCCCGCGAGCGAGCGTCGCGGGTCGCCAGCGGACTCAACGGCATTTCAGGTTGCCGCCGTCGATGGCGATCGGACGCGTGCAGTCCTGCTCGCTGATCCGTCGCGCAGGGTCGAGTTCCGAACCACGCGGCAGCAGCGTCATGCTGCCGTCGGAGGCCCTGCTGTAGTAGCGCACCCCTTCTGCCAGCATCACCGCGATTACGACCCCCGCGACGATCCGGCTGTCGCCGCCGATCGAGATGCTCGCGCCGCGGTAGCTGCCACCCGCAACCACCTGCCCGGAGCTGATCGCGGAGCCGCCCTGGTAGCGCACCCCCAGACCGCCGCAACCCGCGAGCAGGGCGCCCAGCAGCGCCGCCGCAGATAGCCGGTAGCACCGCGAGATGACCTGGCCCTTCATGCTGAGCGAGCGCTTGCGTTTCATGGGTTCATATCGAGACCGGTCCGCATCGAATGATATCGCCCGGCGCCTGCGGGAGCGATGTGCGATCCCGGGGCAGCGGGGCGATCCCTTCCCCGTGCGCCGGACACTCGTTTTCCGTGGCTACCGACAACGCATTTCCCTCATGCACCGCACGCTCGTTTCCCGCCGCTGCCGCACGGACGCTGTTCCGGGCCGCGCGGGGACACGGCCAGCGCCCGGATGGATTTCGATGCCTCCCGCCGCCGGCGGACGACCGCATCGACGAGCGCAGATTTTCCGTGCCGAACCTCGTCATGGTGCCCCGCAGACAGGGTGAGCGCCGCACGACCGGCGGTGATGCACGGCGCCGCCTGGAACGCTGCGTTCGGCTCGCACCGGACAGCCCACGACGCTACCCCCCTGCCGGAGCCGCACCCAGGGTTCGTACCCGGGCGCGCATGGCCTCGAATCCCGACTCGAGGTCCCGGCAGAGGTCGCCCGCATCCTCGAGCCCGGCGTGGATGCGAAAGCACTGCCCGGGATGCTCCCAGCGGGTAGCGGTTCGGATCTCGGTGAGGTCGAACGGGACGATCAGACTTTCGTAGCCACCCCAGGACGCTCCAATCCCGAACAGCGCGAGTGCGTCCACGAATGCCGCGAACGCCGCCTGCGGGACCGGTTTGAGCAGAACGCTGAACAACCCGCAGGCCCCCAGAAAATCGCGCTTCCAGAGCGCGTTCCCCGGATCCTGCGGGCGCGCTGGATGGATCACCCGCTCGACCTCGGGTTGGCGCGCGAACCAGTCCGCAAGAACCAGCCCCGAGGTCCAGTGCTGGCGCATGCGCACCGCCAGCGTGCGAAGCCCGCGCTGGGCGAGGTAGACGTCGTCTGGGCCGGCCGTCTGGCCCAGGCCGAAAGTCGTGGCCTTGAGCAGCGGCCACGCGTCGCGGCCGACCGTCACCAGCCCCATGAGCGCGTCCGAATGTCCCACCACGTACTTGGTGCCGGAGTGCACCGAGAAGTCCACGCCGTGCCGGAACGGCTTGAAGTACAGCGGCGTCGCCCAGGTGTTGTCGATGATGACCCGCGCGCCGCGCGCGCGCGCCAGCGTTGCGATCGCGGGCACGTCCTGCACTTCCAGGGTGAGCGATCCCGGCGACTCGAGGTACACCGCGCGTGTGTTCGGCCGGAACAGCGCCTCGATGCCGGCGCCCACAAGCGGGTCGAAGAAGGTGGTTTCGACGCCGAAGCGGGCAAGGAAGCGCGAGGCGAAACTGCGCGTCGGTCCGTACACGCTGTCGGTCACCAGCAGGTGGTCGCCCGCGCAAACGCAGGAAAGGATCGCCCCCGCGCAGGCGGCCAGGCCCGACGGGTAGATCAGCGTGCGGTAGCCGCCCTCCAGCTCGGCGACGGCCTCTTGCAGCGCCTCCGTTGTGGGTGTTCCGTGCCGGCCGTAGTGATAGACCCCCGGGGCTTCCTCCACCCAGTCGCGCCGCTTGCGCTCCCATTCGGCCATGGAAGCGCAGAGCACCGTGGAGGCGTGGTACACGGGGGGATTCACCATGCCGTGGTGCCGCTGCGGATGGCGGCCGGCGTGGACGGTCCTGGTGTCGTCGTGCATGCGTGGCTCCTCGTTCACCGCGCTCGCGCGGCGGGGGGCCATTCTGACAGGGCGTCGAGGAGCCGTGCGGCCGGACTCAGGCGGGAGAAAGCCGGCCGCTGCCCTGCGCCTCGTGCGCGGGCGGGCAGACTCCGCCCTTCAGGCCGCGACCGCGGCCGGCGGCGCCGCCTAGCGCAGCGAGGCGTTGATTCTCTCGAGGATCTGGGAGCCCGGGCACAGATCGGCCGTGCCCAGGGAATTGAGCGGAACCGCCACCGTGTTCAGATGCTGGTGCAGATCTTCCGCACCCGGATCCAGGTACAGCAGGCCGGTGAGGAGTTCCCCCTTCGCCTGGTGCCGCGCGATGAGGTCCATCGCCGCCAGGCGCTCGGTCGGGTCGTATTCCGCATGGGTCTTGCACAGGCGCAGGACCGAGCCGTCGTGCTGCAGGACGTCGATCGCCTCGCCCTCGCCGTAGTTCACCGTGATGGCGTCCCGGGAGGGCCAGAAATCCAGCCGGTTCACCGCCGTGTTGTGTTCGCGCACGTAGTCGTAGCTCTTGGTGCTGCCGGCATGGTTGTTGAACGCCACGCACGGGCTGATGACGTCGATGAGCGCGGCGCCGCGGTGCGCGAGCGCCGCCTTGATGAGCGGCACGAGCTGGCGCTTGTCGCCCGAGAAACTTCTCGCGACGAAGGTGGCGCCGAGCTGAAGCGCCAGCGAAACCAGGTCGATCGGGGAATCCGCGTTGACCGCGCCGCGCTTGGACTTCGACCCCCGGTCGGCGGTCGCCGAGAACTGTCCCTTGGTGAGTCCGTAGACGCCGTTGTTCTCGACGATGTAGGTCATGTTCAGGCCACGGCGCATCACGTGGGCGAACTGGCCTATGCCGATCGACGCCGAATCGCCGTCCCCCGACACGCCCAGGTAGACGAGGTCGCGGTTGGCGAGGTTCGCGCCGGTCGCCACCGAGGGCATGCGCCCGTGCACCGCGTTGAAGCCGTGCGAATTGCCCAGGAAGTAGTCGGGCGTCTTGGAACTGCAGCCGATACCCGAGAGCTTGGCGAGCCGGTGCGGCTCCAGGTCCAGCTCCCAGCAGGCCTGGATGATCGCGGCCGAAATCGAGTCGTGTCCGCATCCCGCGCACAAGGTGGAGACCTTTCCCTCGTAGTCGCGGCGCGTGTAGCCGAGCTTGTTGACCGGCAGCGCGGGGTGATGAAGCCTGGGCTTGGCGAGGTAGGTCATCGCGGTCTTTCCTTCGGTCTGTTCGTGCACCGGGCGCTCATTGGAGCACCTTGTCGCTTCGCGAAAAAGGCGTCGCGCCTGGGACGGCCCGGCATGCTCGCTGGGCTGCCCTGGCACTGCCCTGGCACAGCCCGCCGGGGAACTCGCCCTCGAGGCGGCGCGTCGGGCTCACGCCGCCTTGTCTTTCTTGATCGGGCGCACGTTGAGCGCGGCGGCGATCTGCGAGATCTCCCGCGTGATGAAGCGCGCGGTGATCGGGGTGCCGTCGTAGTGCAGCAGCGAGATCAGGTTCGCCGGGCCGATACCGGCTTCGTTGACCAGCAGCGACTTCAGCTGTGCGTCGCGGTTCTGCTCGATCACGAACACCTTCGAATGCGCGGCGACGAATTCGGCGATCTCGTCCTGGAACGGAAATGCCCGCACGCGCAGGGCGTTCACGTGGACGTTCATCTCGGCGAGCGCCTCCAGCGCCTCGTGCATGGCCGGACCGGTGGACCCATAGTGGATCACGCCGAAACGCGCCGGCCGCCTGGACGGGGTCAGCACGGGCCTGGGCACCAGGGACTTGGCGGTCTCGAACTTCTTGAGCAGCCGCTGCACGTTATCGATGTAATCCGGTCCTTGCTCCGAGTAGCGCGCGTAGCGGTCCTTGGTGGTGCCGCGCGTGAAGTAGGAACCCCTGGTCGAGTGTGTGCCCGGATAGGTCCGGTACGTTATGCCGTCGCCGTCCACGTCGAGGTAACGTCCGAATTCGCAGCCCGCCTCGAGTTCCTCCCGGATCATCACCTTGCCGCGGTCGTGGGCGCGGCTGTCGTCCCACTGGAGCGGTCTGCACAGCCGCTGGTTCATGCCGATGTCCAGGTCGCTCATCACGAACACCGGCGTCTGAAGCCGGTCGGCAAGGTCCAGCGCGGCGGCCGCAAATTCGAAACACTCGGCCGGATCCTCCGGGAAGAGAAGCACGTGCTTGGTGTCGCCGTGGGAAGCGTAGGCGCAGCAGAGCACGTCGGACTGCTGGGTGCGCGTGGGCATGCCTGTCGACGGGCCGCCGCGCTGTACGTCGATGATGGTCGCCGGGACCTCGGCGAAGTAAGCCAGCCCGATGAACTCCTGCATCAGCGAGATACCCGGACCGGAGGTCGCGGTGAACGCGCGCGCGCCGTTCCAGCCCGCTCCCACCACCATGCCGATCGAGGCGAGCTCGTCCTCCGCCTGCACGATCGCGAACTTGTTGCGGCCGGTTTCCTTATCGACCCGCAGCCGGGAGCAGTAGCGCTGAAACGCCTCTGCGAGCGACGAGGAGGGTGTGAGGGGGTACCAGGCGCAGACCGTCGCGCCGCCATACACGCATCCGAGCGCGGCGGCCGAGTTGCCGTCGATGAAGATCCTGTCGCCCACCGCGTCGGCGCGGCGCGCTTTCAGGCCGAGCTGCCCTGTCAGCTTCTCCTGGGCGTAGTTGCGCCCCATCTGCAAGGCATTGAGATTGGGTTTGAGCAGCTTCTCCTTGCCCCGATACTGCTCGCCGATCAGCTCCGCGATCGCTTCCGGGTCGATATCCATCATCGCCGAAAGCGCGCCCACGTAGATGATGTTCTTGAACAGCTGCCGCTCGCGGGCGTCCGTGTAGGTGGAATTGCAGATCTCGGTGAGCGGCATGCCGATGACGTTGATGTTGTCACGGAACCGGGATGCCGGTATCGATCGGGTGTTGTCGTAGAAGAGATAGCCCCCGGGTTCGATCTCCTCCAGGTCCGAGTTCCAGGTCTGCGGGTTCATGGCGACCATCAGGTCCACGCCCCCGCGCCGCCCGAGGTGTCCCTTCTCTGTCACCCGCACCTCGTACCAGGTGGGCAGGCCCTGGATGTTGGAGGGAAAGATGTTGCGCGGACTCACCGGTATGCCCATGCGCATGAACGACTTGGCGAACAGCTCGTTGGCCGAGGCCGAGCCGGAGCCGTTGATGTTGGCGAACTTGACGACGAAATCGTTGACCGCTTCGATTCTTTTCATCTACGGATCTCTGGTGGTGATTCCAGAAGGTGGGTCATCCCCGGGCTGCACCGGCCTGGGACGCTCAGGAACCGCAATGCTCGAAGCCGGCGTCGCTGCCGGCCCGCGCACTGCACGGGACCCACGCGCTCAAGGGGCGGCCTGCGCCGCGCCGGCGCGACCGGCGGCGCGGTCATGACCGCGCGGATCCACGACTGGCCGCCCGTGGCCGAACGAACCCGTTCGCCTCCTCGCATATCGTCGATCAGGCCGCTTTCCTGACCGGTATGGCGGTCTTGGTCGTGACGCCGGGACGGCAGGCCGGGCCGGCATGGGCGAGTTCGAGGAAGAATTTCTGCATGTCCCAGGCCCCGGTCGGGCAGCGCTCGGCGCACAGCCCGCAGTGCAGGCAGACGTCCTCGTCCTTGGCCATGATCAGTCCGGTCTTCAGCACGTCGGAAACGTACAGGTCCTGAGCGAGGTTCCGCGCCGGTGCGTTCAGGCGGGTTCGAAGCTCTTTCTCCTCGCCGTTGGCGGTGAAGGTGATGCAGTCCATCGGACATATGTCGACACAGGCGTCGAACTCGATGCACAGCTTCGGCTTGAAAACCGTCTGAACGTCGCAGTTGAGGCAGCGCTGCGCCTCCTTGAATCCGAGCTTGGGATCGAAACCCAGTTCCACCTCGACCTTGATATCCTTCAGCGCGATCTTCTGATCCCGGTGCGGCACCTTGTAGCGAAGATCGGCGGCGACCTCGTTGTCGTAGCTCCACTCGTGGATGCCCATCTTCTGCGACACCAGGTTCACCGTGGGGGCCGGACGCTCGCGCACATCCTCGCCGTTCAGGAACTTGTCGATCGAGATGGCCGCGTCGTGCCCATGCGCGACTGCCCAGATGATGTTCTTCGGTCCGAAGGCGGCGTCGCCACCGACGAATACCCGCGCCAGAGTCGTCTGCATCGTCGTCTCGTCCACCACCGGCATACCCCACTTCTCGTCGAAGCGGATGCCGATATCGCGCTCGATCCAGGGAAAGGCGTTCTCCTGGCCGACCGCGACCAGCACGTCGTCGCATTCGAGGTGCTGGTCGGGCTCGCCCGTGGGGACCAGTCTGCGACGTCCCTTCTCGTCGTGTACCGCCTTCACCTTCTCGAACAGAACGCCGGTCAACCGCCCCTTTTCGTGGGTGAATTCCTTGGGCACGAGCATGTTGAGCATGGGAATCCCCTCGCGCATCGCGTCCTCCTTCTCCCAGGGGGATGCCTTCATCTCCTCGAAACCGGAGCGCACGACGACCTTCACGTCCTCGCCGCCCAGGCGCCGCGAGGTGCGGCAGCAGTCCATCGCGGTGTTGCCTCCGCCCAACACGATCACTCGCCTGCCGATGCGCTCGACGTGGCCGAAGGAAACCGACGAGAGCCAGTCGATGCCGATGTGGATGTTCTTCGCGGCCTCCCGCCGCCCGGGGATGTCCAGGTCGCGCCCGCGCGGCGCGCCCGAGCCGATGAAAACGGCGTCCCAGTCCTGCGCGAGCAGCGCCTTCATGCTCTGGATCTCGGTACCGCCGCGGAATTCCACGCCAAGGTCGAGGATGTAGCCGACCTCCTCGTCGATCACCTCCATCGGCAGGCGAAAACGCGGGATCTGGGACCAGATCATGCCGCCGGCGCGGGGATCGCGATCGAACACCACCACGCGGTATCCGAGCGGCGCGAGGTCGCGCGCCACCGTGAGCGAGGCGGGGCCTGCGCCCACGCAAGCGATCTTCTTGCCGTTCATTACCGCAGCGCGCCTGGGCAGGCGTGGCCGGATGTCGTCCTTGTAGTCGGCCGCGACGCGCTTTAGCCGGCAGATGGCGACCGGTTCCGGCTTGGCGGAGCTTCCGGTCTGGCCGCTGGCAGATTCGCCGGCACCCCCGGCGTCCACGTTGTTCTCCTCGACCCGGGCGCGCCTGCAGGCGGGCTCGCAAGGACGGTCGCAGGTGCGTCCGAGGATGCCGGGAAAAACATTGGCCTTCCAGTTGATCATGTAGGCGTCGCCATAACGCCCCGCTGCGATCAGGCGAATGTATTCGGGAACCGGAGTGTGGGCCGGGCAGGCCCACTGGCAATCGACGACTTTGTGGAAGTAATCGGGTGTGTGGATATCCGTAGGCTTCAACTCACTTCTCCGTGCTGGTCACGGCCGTCGCGCCATGCCTTGCTTCCCGAATACGTCACAAAACATCTTCGAGTACAGGGGCTTGGCGATCGCGTGCGGATGGCGCAGGGCGTGTGTCGAAACGCTTCTCATACTAGCGTCTGGGGTCGACCCTGAAAAGCCTGATCGCACGCGCTGGCGCCGTTTGTCGCACTGTCGCGGCTAACGACGCAACGGGCGGTTTCTGAAGGACCGGAAAGCGTCATCAGTGGTTCCGGGATAACGCTTGCGCCACGCTGACAATTCCTGCACCGGCAAGCATTCGCTCGAGCACGCGGCACCGGGGGCCTGCGCATCCCTGGATGCGATTCCGGCTGCATGCCGCGGCCGCGTGGCAGCCGCTTGCGTCCGGACCAGCCTCACGTAAAGCGCCCGTGCCGGTACCGGGTTTGCGCGAGCGCGTGCCGTTGGACACACTGGAGCGCGCTTTCCTGCCTCCCTCCGCCTGGATTCGGGCGTCGGAGAAGATCGTGGTTCAGGGTGCGCCAACCTGCTGCGGCCGCATGGCACGGCCCTCGGCGGCGGAGCGCTCGATCGCCTCTATCACCCGATGCATGTGGAGCGCCTCGCCGAAGTCCGGATCGACCCTTTCCTTCTCGGAAAGCGCCCGTGCGAGGCGGATATAGGCTCGCGCCACGTTGGCCGGATCGCCCGGCGGCGGCCGGATGCCGGGGTCGGCCTCGAAGCGCGCCGGCACGCTCATCTGCGTCATCGAAGCCCTGCCCTGCGCACTGTAGAGGATGTTGGGGCCCCGGTTCGCCGAGTCGGCCACAAGCGACAGCGCCCCCTTGCGTCCGAACAGATCCAACCGGAAGCCGCAGGCGTTGGTCGGCACCGTGGCCACCTGGATCGAAACCTCGGCACCGCCCTGCAGCTGGCCCGCAACGCTCACGACGTCCGGGGCGTCGACGCCGACGCTCGCGCCGGTGTCGCTGTTGCGCCACTGTTTCACCCGGGTGGCGAGCCTTGCCGTCAGCTCGACGAAGTCCTCCCCGGCGACGAAGCGCAGGCTGTCCATGCTGTGGCCGCCCGGAATGGTGAGTGGATTCGCTCCGTTTCCGCGGATGCCCTGCCAGATCCTGCCGGGGCCGCGCTCGGCCTGGAGCCCGGGAAAGACCCGCAGGTTCGCCGCCAGCAGATCACCGATGTAGCCCTCGCGCACCAGCTCGCGCGCATGGCGGACCGCGGGGTCGCTGCGCGCCTGCAGCCCTACCATGGTGGAGATGGAACGCTCGCGCGCCAGTTCCCACATCTGGCGTGACTGTGCCAGATCGGCGCCCAGCGGCCATTCGCACAGGGTCGCCTTGCCGGCGCGCAACGCCTTCATCACCAGTTCGTGATGCAGCGGGACACGCACGCACACCACCACCAGGTCGATGTCCGGATGCGCGACCATGGCGTCGAAGTCGTGGAATGCCAGCGCCGCACCGAACGCCTGCGCCGAGGCCTTCGCGGTGTTCTCGTGCGCGGTGCAGACCGCCTTCAGCTCGTAGGCGGGAAGCGCCCGCAGCGCCGGCACGTGCGCACTGGCGGCCCAGCCGCTGCCGCCGGTGGTGATGGTTGCGCCGGCGATGCCTGCGCGGATCCTCTCGCTCATGGAAAGCGCTCCGGAACTCTCGACCGAAACTGCCTCGCAAATGCGTGCCGCTCAGATGCGCAGCAGACGCATCGCGTTGCCGGCGATGATGCGCTGCTTGGCGCGGGCGTCGAGAAAAGGGTTGCGCTCGACCACCTCCACGGGCTGCTCGTAGGCGATGGGAAAGCAGTAGTCGCTGCCCATCAGGATGCGCTCCGTGCCCACCACGCGCACCAGGTAGTCGACGACGTAATCGGAATACCCGACGGTGTCGTAGTAGAAGCGCTTCAGGTACTCGGCCGGCCCGTGCTGGACGTGCTTGAGATCGGCGCGGACTTCCCAGCCCCGGTGCAATCGCCACACCAGCCACGGAAACGCGCCGCCCGCGTGCGGCAGCACGATCTGGAGCCTCGGGAATCGGTCCATCACGCCGCCGAAAATCAGGTGCGCCGCCGCAACCGCCGACTCGAAAGGATTTCCAAGCAGGTTCGTCAGGTAGTAGGGCGTGAGCCGCTGGTGCGCGAGCACCTGCACCGGGTGCAGGAAGAGCGGGAGCTCGAGCGCCTCGATGCGCTCATAGACCGGGAAGAACGCGGCATCCGACAGTTCCTTGTCGTTGACTTGCGTCGATATGTAGAACCCGCGAATGCCGGGCAGCGTCGCGGCGCGTTCGATCTCGCGCAGCGACAGGTCCGGAAACTGCATCGGCAGGGTCGCCAGACCCCAGAGCCGCGCCGGGTGCTTCTGGTGCGCCGCGGCGAGCGCGTCGTTGTAGACCTCGGTGAGCCGCTGCGCGAGCGGGCGAGCAGCCCAGTACACCATCGGCTGGGAGAGCGACAGGGCGTGCGCCTCGAGATTCCGGGCATCCATCGCCTGCAGCCGCAGGTCCAGGTCCACGAATTGGGGGCCCACCGGGCCGGTCGTCACGTGGCCCTCTCGGAACTGCGGGCCCTTGCCATCGACCATGCGCCACTCGATGCCGCAGGAGGCGGCATTCTCCCCGATCAGGTCGAGAAAGGCTTCGGGAAAGTAATGCGCGTGGATGTCGATCGCATGCGCATGGACCTGATCGCTCATGGGTTCTGTCTTTCCCTACGATGCGGGACCGCCCCGGATTCGGCGCGGCCGGGCCGCGTGAGTGGTGCCGGGTGGAGGAATCGAACCACCGACCAACTGATTACAAATCAGCTGCTCTACCAGCTGAGCTAACCCGGCGCCGCGTCTGGAGATCGCGATTATAGAAGCGCCCGCGGAAGCGGGCGGAACTCCGGCGGCCGGCGCATGGGTGATGGGGACAGGTGTCCGTGGCGCAAGCGATCGACGCCTGTCAGGAGGCTTGTCGTCCTCGGTCTGACGCGGGCCGGCGCCGCGCCATGCGGGGCTCGTTTGTCCGGCCTCACGGGCATCACCGTGTCACGCGCCGCGATCGTTCCGGCCCTCTCCAAGGCTGAAGGCAGCGTCCCGTCCGGCCAGCGTCGATACCCGGGACGCTCCGCTCGTCGCATGAACGCCTTCCCCCTGCGCGGCCCGGGTGCCGGCGCCCGGTCCCCGCGCTGCCCGTCGTCCCCGGCGAGCCGTCACCCCCGGCGAGCCGTCGTCCCCGGCGAGCCGTCACCCCCGGCGAACCGTCGCCCCGGGCACGTTTCGAGTCGCGTGGCTACTTGACCCTGCGCAGCGCCGGCTTGCCCGGTGTCGGCCTCGGCGGATCCGGCCGGTCGCCGTCCGCCGGGGGCGCAGTACCGCCCTCATCGGTGGTCGCGGCAAGCGCGGCGGTATCGAAGGACATGCCCTGGCCGTTCTCGCGCGCGTAGATCGCGGCCACCGTGCCGACCGGAATGGCGAGATCCATCGCCGCGCCGGCAAAACGCGCCGTGCACTCGATCATCTCGTTGCCCATCTGCAGGCGGCTGGTCGCCAGCGGCCCGATATTGAGCACGATCTCCCCCTCGCGGACGTATTCCATCGGCACGCGCGTGGCGCCGTTGACGACCACGGCGATGTAAGGCGTGAAGCCGTTATCCACGCACCATTCGTAGATCGCCCGCAGCAGGTAGGGCTTGGTCGAGGTGGGCTCACCCATGGACGGCGCGCCGCGCAGGGGCGGCAACCCGGCGAGGGATCGAACCGGGGCCGCGGACGGTTCGGCCGGCGCTCACTTTCGCATCACCTTTTCCGAGGGCGTCAGCGCCTCGATGAAGGCCGGGCGAGAGAACAGGCGCTCGGCGTACTTCATCAGCGGCGCGGCGGACTTGGGCAGCGCGATGCCGTAATAGTCCAGCCGCCACAGCAGGGGCGAGATCGCCACGTCCAGCATGGAGAATTCGTCTCCCAGCATGAAGCGCTGTTTCTGGAACACCGGCGAGAGCTCCACCAGCCGGTCCGACACATGCTGCCGAGCCTTGTCCTGCTGCTTCTGGTTTCCCTCCTCGAGCGCGTCAATATGCGAGAACAGCTCCACCTCGAAGTTGTGCAGAAACAGGCGCGCCCGCGCCCGCATCACCGGATCCGCCGGCATGAGTTGCGGATGGGGGAAGCGCTCGTCGATGTACTCGTTGATGATGTTGGCCTCGTACAGGACCAGGTCCCTCTCGACCAGCACGGGCAGCCGGTTGTAGGGATTCATCACGGCGATATCTTCCGGCTTGTTGTAGACGTCGATATCGATGATCTGAAAGTCCATGCCTTTCTCGTAGAGCACGATGCGGCAGCGCTGCGAGAAAGGGCAGGTGGTGCCCGAGTAAAGATTCATCATGGTGCTTGTCCCCGAATTCAGCGCTTCGCCGGCGCGAAGCCCCGGTACTGTCTCGGAAAAGGGCGCCGCGTCCCTTGCTTGAACTTCCCGTCCCGGTGATCAACCGCGCCGGGCGCCGCTCGCAGCGCGGGTCGCTCGAAACTCTCCTGGCGGTTGCTCTGCCGGCCGCGCCTCGCGGCGCGACCGCCTGCGAAATCCGCCCCGCCGGTTCGCCGGCATGCGCGTTCCGTACCCCCCGGCGCCGGAACCCGGACGCGGGCGCGCAGCCCCCTTTCGGGATCCGCCGGCAGCCTGGTGCGATACGCCGGTGACGTTGCCCGGATTCCGCGACAGCGTAGCGTTCGCCGCAGCTACAGGAGCCGATCCAGGAGTCCGGCAACGCCGCGCATTCCGGGCAGTAGCCTGCAGCAAGCGTTGCAACCGCGCTCACGTCGCCGCGTTCGTGAAATCGCCGACCAGGCGCGCGTCTTGCATCCCTGGATTCGGGGATTCAAGAGGGGCCCTGGTCCCTCCTGCATCATCCTTCCTAGTGAATGTCCTTCCAGTACTGCCTGTAGAGCAGCCACGTGAGCACCAGCAGCACCACCAGGAACAGGATGACCGCGATGCCTATCTTCACGCGCGACTGCTGGGCGGGCTCCGCCATCCACACCATGTAGTTCACCAGGTCGCGGACCGTCTCGTCGTACTTCGCAGGCGAGAGCGATCCCGGCACATCCACACGCATGCTCCTGAGGAGGAAGCGCTTGTGCGCACCCTCGCCCTGCTCCGCGATGGTGGAGAAGGCCTTGCTCTGCAACTGCGCGGCGCGCGCTTCTCCCTCGCTGCGGAATTCGCGCACCTCGAGCACCGCCTGGCCCGAGAGATGCCACAGCACGTGCGGCATCGCGACGCGGTCGAACACCAGGTTGTTCCAGCCGGTGGGCGAGGAAGCATCGCGGTAGAAGGCTCGCAGATACGTGTACAGCCAGTCCGCACCCCGCGAGCGGGCAATGACGCTCAGGTCCGGTGGCGCCACACCGAACCAGGCCTTGCCGTCCTGGCGCGTCATCCCTATGGCCATCAGGTCGCCGACCTTGTCCGAGGTGAACAGGAGGTTGTCGCGGATCTGGCTGTCGCTCAGCCCCAGGTCACGCAGGCGGTTGTAGCGCATCAGCGACGCACCGTGGCAGCCGAGACAGTAGTTGACGAAGCTGCGCGCCCCCGCCTGCAGGCTGACCGGGTCGCCGACGTCGATCTGCGCCCGGTCCAGGCGCACCGATCCCCCGGCTGCCCAGGACGCCGCGGCAAACGACAGCACAAGCAGGGCGAGCGCGAGTCGCACGGACTTCACCGGGTTCATCCTGTCACCCGATCGGGTTCGGGCTTGTTGGGGCCGATCTTCGAGTACCAGGGCATGAGCAGGAAGAAGAGAAAGTAGACGACCGTAAACAGCCGCGCCGCGACCGTCGCGCGCTCAGCGCCCCCGAGCCACCCGCCGAACTGTCCCCAGTGATTGGTGGGCACGGTGCCCAGGTAGCCCAGGACGAGGAACGCCACCACGAACGCCGCGAGCCACCAGCGGTAGTGCGGCCCCTTGTAGCGGATCGATCGCACCGCGCTGCGATCGATCCAGGGAAGGAAGAACAGGATCACGACCGCGAGGCCCATCACCAGCACCCCGGGAAACTGCGAGTTGAACATCGGCGGTACGGCCCGCAGCATCGAGTAGTAGGGCGTGAAGTACCATACCGGCGCGATGTGCTCCGGAGTCTTCAGCGGATCCGCCGGAATGAAGTTGTTGTACTCGAGGAAATACCCGCCCATCTCCGGCGCGAAGAACATCACCGCACAGAACACGATCAGGAACACCGCCACGCCGTAGGCGTCCTTGACGGTGTAGTAGGGGTGGAAGGGGATCCCGTCGAGCGGCCTTCCGTTCGCATCCAGGTTCTTCTTGATTTCGATACCGTCGGGATTGTTCGACCCGACCTCGTGCAACGCCATGATGTGAGCCACGACCAGCCCGAGCAGCACCAGCGGCACCGCGATCACGTGGAAGGCGAAGAAGCGGTTGAGCGTCGCATCCGACACCACGTAATCGCCCCGGATCCAGATCGCCAGATCGGGCCCGATGATCGGTATGGCGTCGAACAGGTTGACGATCACCTGCGCGCCCCAGAACGACATCTGTCCCCAGGGCAGGAGGTAACCGAAGAAGGCTTCGGCCATCATGCACAGGTAGACGAACACGCCGAAAATCCACAGCAGTTCCCGGGGCCGGCGGTACGAGCCGTACAGCAGCGCCCGGAACATGTGCAGGTAGACCAGGATGAAGAACGCCGACGCCCCGGTGGAGTGCATGTAGCGGATCAGCCAACCGAGCGGGACATCGCGCATGATGTACTCGACCGAAGCGAAAGCGAAGTTCGCGTCGGGCTTGTAGTGCATGGTGAGGACGATGCCGGTGGCGATCTGCAGCACCAGCACGAACAGGGAGAGCGACCCGAAGTAGTACCAGAAGTTGAAGTTCTTGGGGGCGTAGTACTCGGCGAGGTGTTCCCGCCACAGCGCCATGAGCGGAAAGCGCTGGTCGATCCACGTCAGCAGTCCGTTGAACGGACCGGCGCCGGTGATCGGCTGTTTCTGGGTTGCGGCCATCCCCTACGCCTCCTTCTTGTCTTCGCCGATCAGGACTTCCGAATCGGAAACGAAGGCGTAGGGTGGTACCGGGAGGTTGATCGGTGCGGGCGCGCCGCTGTACACCCGTCCGGCGAAGTCGAACTTGGATCCGTGGCAGGGGCAGTAGAACCCGCCGAGCCAGTCGGCGCCCATCTCGCCCTTGTCCTCCACGCTCTTCAGCTGGGGCGAGCAGCCCAGATGGGTGCAGACCCCGACCAGAACCCCGACTTCGGGTTTGCGGGAACGGAACTCGTTGTGCGCATAGTCCGGCTGGTCGGACGCCCGCGATTGCGGGTCGGAGAGCAGATCGTCGCTCTTCTTGATGCTCTCGAGCATTTCCGGCGTGCGCCGGATGATCCAGACGGGTTTGCCGCGCCACTCGACGATCTGCATTTCGCCGGGTTTGAGCGAGGCGATGTTTGCCTCCACCGGGGCGCCGAGCGCTCGGGCGCGCTCCGAGGGCAGCATCGAGGCAACGAACGGTGTCGCGGTCCCGACCACCGCGATGCCGCCCGCGCTCGCGGTGGCAACCAGCAGGCTGCGGCGGGTCGGGTCGAATTCGGCGGAATCACCCATAGAAGTCCTGTTCCAGGAGGCGTTGTAAATCAAAACGTTAGATTATAGCGAGATGAGCCCTTCAAACCAAGTTCCGAAACGCAACTCGTTGAGTATATGAGAGAATATTGCTAGCAAACGCTTCCGGGCAAGGACTTTCAGGGACCGGCTGGCGCCGGGTTCCTGGTGTGCCTCCCGCAGCGCATCAGACACCGGTTCCTGCGCCCTTAGAATGGGCGCTTGCCGGGCGCCCAGGCGCGAAGCAGGCGATCACGGTGGGTACAAGGCGGCTCGATTCGCGCGCGACCGCACGAGGGATATCCTGAGGAACATGCGGCATTTCTGGCTGGTATTCGCACAAGCGGTGACGGTGGCGGTAGGGCTCCTTTTCGCCCTCAATACCTTCCGTCCGCAATGGCTCGAGAGCCTGGGCGCGCGCCCGCAGGTCGTCGAACTGCGCCAGGCGCCCGCACAAGCACCCGAGGAATCCCGCCGGAACTCCTTCAGCGAGGCTGTGCGCCGGGCCCAGCCCGCCGTGGTGAACATCTTCACCAGCAAGGAGGTGAAGGTTCCTCGCCACCCGATGAGGAGCGACCCGCTGTTCCGCAGGTTCTTCGGCGATCAGCTCGAGGAGGGCCGGCAACGGGCCGCGAGCCTCGGTTCGGGCGTGATCGTGAGTTCCAAGGGCTACATCCTCACCAATCATCACGTGGTGGAGGCGGCCGATGAGATCGAGGTGGCGCTCGCCGACGGAAAGAAACTGAGCGCGCGCACGGTCGGCACCGATCCGGAGTCCGACCTCGCCGTGCTTCAGGTGCAGGATACGGACCTGCCCGCCATCACCTTCGGACGCGATGAAGGCGTGCGGGTGGGCGACGTGGTGCTGGCGATCGGCAACCCGTACGGCGTGGGGCAGACGGTGACCATGGGCATCGTCTCGGCGCTCGGCCGCTCGCACCTGGGAATCAGCATTCTCGAGAAC